>NZ_DATCNW010000136.1:0-2890 GCF_036565025.1 Pengzhenrongella sp. | reverse complement strand
GGGCCGGGTGCCGGCCGCGCTGCACGGGATCGTCGGACTCAAGCCGACCCGCGGGCTCGTCCCGGCGACCGGCGTCGTCCCCGCGTGCCGCAGCCTGGACTGCGTGGCGGTGTTCGCCCGCTCGATCGCGGTGGCCGAGCTCGTGCTGGACCAGATCGCGGGCCCCGACGACGGCGACCCGCTCAGCCGCCCGCGCCCCGCGGTCGTGCCGCGGCCGCACCCGTCGAGGGAGTCGTTCCCGGCGCCGGGGTCCAGTGCCGCGCCGTGCGCGACCGACCTCCGGCCCGTCGTCGGGATCCCGCTGCCCGGCCAGCTCGACCCCCTCGCGCCCGGGTGGGCACAGGCCTTCGACGCCGCCGCGGCACAGCTCGCGGTATCCGGGGTCCGCCTCGAGCCGGTCGACATCACCGACCTGCTCGCCGTCGCGCGCCTGCTCTACGACGGCGCCTTCGTCGCCGAGCGCTACGCCGCCGTCGGCGACTTCGTCCAGGCCAGCCCGGACGACGTCGAGCCCACCGTGCGCGCCATCGTCCTGGGCTCGCGCGAGGTGTCAGCGCACCAGCTGTTCCGGGACACCGAGCTCCTGGACCACCTGCGCGCCAGGTGCCGGCGCACCCTCGCCGACCTCGACGCCCTCCTCCTGCCGACGACGACGTCCCACCCGACGCTCGCCGAGGTCGCGGCCGACCCGGTCGGCGTGAACTCGTCCCTCGGCCGGTTCACCAACTTCGCGAACCTGCTGGACCTCGCCGCGATCGCGGTACCGGCCGGCGAGGTCGACGGCCTGCCGTTCGGCGTCCAGCTCCTCGGGCCGGCGTTCACCGACCGCGCGCTCGCCGACCTGGGGCGCAGGCTCACCGGCGAGGCCGGGGTCGTGATCGAGGCCGGCATGCCGGCCGCCGACCGAGCGATCACCCCCGCGCCCGTCGGCGGCAGCACCGCTGCGGGACCGCGGGTCTCGCTCGTCGTCGTCGGCGCGCACCTCACCGGCCAGCCCCTGAACGCCGAGCTCGTCTCGCGCGGGGGCGTCCTCGACCGGCCCACCAGCACCGCGCCGACCTACCGCCTGCACGCCCTGGCCACCACGCCTCCGAAGCCCGGCCTGGAACGGGTCACGGCCGGCGGCTCCGCAATCGAGGTCGAGCTCTGGGCCCTGCCCGCGCCGGAATTCGCGGATCTGGTCGCCACCCTGCCCAGCCCGATGGCGATCGGCCCGGTCGAGCTGGCCGACGGCACCACCGCCCCAGGCTTCCTCTGCGAACCCCAGGCCCTCGCGAACAGCCGCGAGATCACCGAGTTCGGCGGCTGGCGCGCGTACCGCGCCACCCTCGACCCCGACAACCCCGACACCTGACCCTCAGCTGGTGGCGATGCCCAGGTACTTCGCAATCCTGTTTCCCGCTGCGGCACTCTTGTCGATCGAGCTCTTGTCGTACTTACCCAGGTAGGCGGTCATCTCGGCGTCCGTCGTGGTCGGGACCGCGCCCTCGAGCCATTTGTCGGTCTTGCCGATCTCGGTCGCAACAATGCCCAGATCGCCCTCGATCGCATCGGGCCACTGCGGGGTCGACAACGCGTCGGCAAATTTTTCGTCGGCTGCGACCACGCCGGGAATAAGCGTCCGTACCTTCTTGAAGTCTCCTGCCTGACCTGCCGCCGTGAATTTGTCATACATGGGCTTGCTGGAGCTCGCAAGCTTGAGGTACGCCGCCTTGGCCTCCGGCTTGGTCATCTCGACCGGAGCCTTGGTCGGCGTGGACGATGCCGCAGTCCCCGACTCCTTGCCCTGGGCGGCGCATCCGCCGAGCGCGAGAGCTGCGAGCAGGACGAGTGCAAGGGAACGCTTCACAAATACCCCGAGACCTATCACGAGGGCGATTTGCCCTTTTGTCAGTCTATACGCTCGGGACTGAGCAGATTACAGGCGATCCGGCGCAGGGAATGGAATTGCGCGTGCACGTCGAAGAGCCGCTCGTCTAGGGTGACCCGCATGACCACCGAGGTGCCCTTCCAGTCGCTTCCGGTCGACCAGTCGGACGTTCGCTACGCCCACGGACCCGACTCGACTCCGCACGGGGGTGTGCCCGTCGGTGTGACCGTCGAGTTCGACTGGAACGACAGTGCGATCTATCCGGGCACGTCGCGGAAGTTCTGGGTCCACGTGCCCGCACGTTACGACCCTGCCGAGCCGGCGTCGCTGATGGTGTTCCAGGACGGCTGGTGGTACCTGGATCCCGCGGGGCAGGTGCGCGGCGCGGTCGTCCTGGACAACCTCATCCACCGTGGCGAGATCCCGGTCACCATCGCAGTGTTCGTCGACCCGGGTGTCTTCCCCGGCCGTAGCGATCCGAAGAACCGCAACCTCGAGTACGACGCCAACGACGACCGGTATGTCAGCTTCCTGCTGACCGAGATCCTCCCTCAGGTCATGCAGCGCTACTCGATCGCCGAGGACCCCGATCGGTGGGGCATCTGCGGCGGCAGCAGCGGCGGCAACTGCGCCTTCACCGCTGCGTGGTTACGTCCGGACAAGTTCCGCGGAGTCATCGGGTTCCTGTCCAGCTTCGCCCAGATGCCAGGCGGCAACCCCTACCCCGAGGCCATCTCTCGACTCCCCCGCAAGCCGCTGCGCATTCTCCTGCAAGCGGGTCACCGTGACCTGGGCTGGAACCAACCCGAGCGGAACTGGCTCGCCGAAAACCTGCGTGTTGCGGCCGCCCTCGCAGAATCCGGGTACGACTTCCGCCTCATCCTCGGCGACGGCGGCCACACCCCCAACCACGCCGGCGTCCTGCTCCCCGACGCGCTGCGCTGGCTAACACGCCCCACCGCCCCACCCCCGCCGAAGTAGAGCCTCCGCGCCGAGGTAGAGCGGTGCACCGCTCTACCT
>NZ_DATCNW010000135.1:0-7264 GCF_036565025.1 Pengzhenrongella sp. | reverse complement strand
CCACGGCACTGAGCGGCCCCGGAACCGACGGGGTCGCCCGCCGCTCAGCGGTCGCCGACCTGGTCGTCACGCGGCTGGAGGAGCTGTGGAGCTCCGCCGTCGAGGGTCTCGGCGACGCGGAGACCGACGAGGGCGGCGGGGTCACCGGCATCGCCCTCGCGGCGGTCGGCAGCGTCGGGCGCGGCGACCCGAGCCCGGCGAGCGACCTCGACCTGGTGCTCGTGCACGACGGGCGCGGGCACTCCGCCGCGCAGCTCTCGGCCCTCGCCGAGCGGCTCTGGTACCCGATCTGGGATGCCGGCCTGGACCTGGACCACTCCGTGCGCTCGCTCGCGCAGTGCCGCCAGGTCGCCTCCAAGGACCTGCCCGCGGCCGTGGGCCTGCTCGACCTGCGCCCGGTGGCCGGGGACGCCGTCGTCGTGCACCGGGCCAAGTCGGCCCTGCTGACCGACTGGCGCTCGGCCGCCCGGCGTCGACTGCCCGAGCTGCTCGCGTCCACCCGGACGCGCGCCGAGCGCAACGGCGAGCTCGCGTACCTGATCGAGCCCGACCTGAAAGAGGCCCGCGGCGGGATCCGGGACGCCATCGTGCTCTCGGCGCTGGCCGCGACCTGGCTCACCGACCGCCCGCACGGCGCCGTCGACCAGGCGCACGCGCACCTGCTCGACGTGCGCGACGCCGTCCAGGTCGTCACCCGACGGCGCACGAACCGCCTGCTGCTCGCCGACCAGGAGGAGGTCGCGGCGATGTGCTCGTTCGACGACTCGGACGACCTGCTGGCGAGCCTCGCCGAGGCCGGCCGGATCGTGTCCTACGCGCTGGACACGACGGTGCGGCACGCCCGCCAGGCGCTGCAGCGGCCCGTCATCACGCGCCGGCCCGTGCTCATCCGGGGCCGGCGCCACGCCCCCAGCCTGCGGTCCGTGGGGGAGGGGCTGGTCGAGCACGACGGCGAGCTCGTGCTCGGCACCGACGCGCGCCCGAAGAGCGACCCGCTGCTCTCGCTGCGCGCGGCCGCGACCGCCGCGCGCACCGGGCTGAACCTCTCCCCGGTCACGGTCGCGAGCCTGACGCAGACCCCCGACCTGCCCGTCCCGTGGCCGAAGGCGGCCCGCGAGTCGCTGCTCACGCTGCTCGCGACCGGGCAGGCGCAGGTCCCGGTGTGGGAGGCCCTCGACCTCGCCGGCGTCGTGACCACCTGGATTCCCGAGTGGGCGGCCGTGCGGAACCGGCCCCAGCGTTCGGCGATCCACCGGCACACCGTCGACCGGCACATGATCGAGACGGTCGCGCGGGCCGCGCGCGCGCAGCGGACCACCGAGCGCTCCTCGGTGCTCCTGCTGGCCGCACTGTTCCACGACATCGGCAAGCGACCGGGCACGCGCGACCACTCGGCCGAGGGCGCCCTGCTGATCACTCCCATGCTCGACCGCATGGGGTTCCCCGCGGCGGACGTCGCCGATGTCACCCGGCTGGTGCGGCACCACCTCACGCTCGCCGACCTCGCGACGACCCGTGACCCGGACGACCCGGCGACCCTCGCGACGCTCCTGGACGCCGTCGACCACCGCTCCGAGATGCTCGAGATGCTGCGCACGCTGACCGAGGCGGACGCCTCGGCGGCCGGCCCGAGCGCCTGGACTGCGTGGCGGGCGCGGCTCATCGACGACCTGACCCGCCAGGGTGCGGCGGCCCTGGCGGGTACGCTGGACCGTCCTAGACCCACGAATGAACGGTGAGGATCTCCCGGTGTTCGCCAGCCTGTCCGACCGACTGACCTCGACCTTCAAGAACCTGCGCACCAAGGGCCGGCTCTCCGAGGCCGACATCGACGCGACCGTGCGCGAGATCCGTCGAGCCCTGCTCGACGCCGACGTCGCCGTGACCGTCGTGCGCTCCTTCACCGGCAAGGTGCGCGAGCGCGCCCTGTCCGCCGAGGTCTCCGGCGCCCTCAACCCGGCGCAGCAGGTCGTGAAGATCGTCAACGACGAGCTCGTCGCGATCCTCGGCGGCGCGAACCGTCCGCTGGTCTTCGCGAAGACGCCGCCGACCGTGATCCTGCTCGCAGGCCTGCAGGGCGCCGGCAAGACGACGCTCGCCGGCAAGCTCGCGCTGCACCTGAAGAGCCAGGGCCACACCCCGCTGCTCGTCGCGGCGGACCTCCAGCGCCCGAACGCCGTCACCCAGCTGCAGATCGTGGGGGAGCGGGCCGGGGTCCCCGTGTTCGCTCCGCACCCCGGGACCCAGGGCCACGCCGACGCCGTCGCCCTCGCCACGGGTGACCCGGTCGCCGTCGCGCGCGAGGGCCTCGCCACCGCGCACACCCGCCAGCACGACGTCGTCATCGTGGACACCGCGGGCCGGCTCGGGGTCGACGCCGAGCTGATGGCGCAGGCCGCCGCGATCCGGGACGCGCTGGACCCCGACGAGATCCTGTTCGTGATCGACGCGATGATCGGCCAGGACGCGGTCGCCACCGCCCAGGCCTTCCAGGAGGGCGTCGGGTTCACCGGCGTCGTGCTGACCAAGCTCGACGGCGACGCGCGCGGTGGCGCGGCGCTCTCGGTGGCCTCGGTGACCGGGGTCCCGATCCTGTTCGCGTCGACCGGTGAGAAGCTCACCGAGTTCGAGGTGTTCCACCCGGACCGGATGGCCTCGCGCATCCTCGACATGGGTGACGTCCTCACCCTGATCGAGCACGCCGAGAAGGCGTTCGACGCCGACCAGGCCGAGGAGATGGCCGCCAAGATCGCCTCGGGCGACGGCTTCACCCTCGAGGACTTCCTCACCCAGATGCAGCAGCTCAAGACGATGGGCTCGATGAAGAAGATGCTGGGGATGCTCCCCGGCATGGGCCAGATGCGCGAGGCGATCGACAACTTCGACGAGCGCGAGGTCGACCGCGTCGAGGCCATCGTCCGCTCGATGACCCCCGGCGAGCGGCGCACCCCCAAGATCATCAACGGCTCGCGCCGCGCGCGGATCGCGCGCGGTTCGGGCACCACGCCGACCGACGTGAACCAGCTCCTCGAGCGGTTCGACGGCGCGCGCAAGATGATGGCGCAGATGAGCCGCGGCGGCGGGATGCCGGGCATGCCCGGCATGGGCAGCGGCAAGAAGGGCAAGGGCCGCACTGCTCCGCCGGTGCGCGGCAAGAAGGGCAAGTCGGGGAACCCGGCCAAGCGCGCCGAGCAGGAGCGCCTGGCGATCGACCGCGGTGCGGGGATCGCGCCGGCCGCGCCGAAGGGCTCGTCCTTCGGGCTGGGTGCCCCGAAGCAGGCGCCGGCCGACGCCGACCCGGCATCGCTCGAGCTGCCCGCCGGCCTGGAGAAGTTCCTCGGCCGCTGACCCTCGCACCCCTCCGGGGGACTGGGAGGGCTGTCGGGGGCGGTTCGGGTTGGGGCGGGGGCTGGGGTCTGGCACAATGACCCGCTGTACCCGTTGCGTCGGACCCTCTAGCCGGCGTGATGTGTCCTTAGGCTTGACGGCCCAACTCTGTGCCCCCACGGGACGGGACGTCCGGCCACCCCAGCAGAAACCAGGAGAGACCACCACCGTGGCCACGAAGATTCGTCTGAAGCGTTTTGGCAAGATCCGTCAGCCGTACTACCGCATCGTCGTCGCGGACTCGCGCAAGAAGCGTGATGGTCGCGTGATCGAGGAGATCGGCAAGTACCACCCCACCGAGGAGCCTTCGCTCATCGAGATCGACGGCGAGCGCGCGCAGTACTGGCTCGGGGTCGGCGCACAGCCGACCGAGCAGGTCGCCGTGCTGCTGAAGATCACGGGTGACTGGCAGAAGTTCAAGGGCCTGCCGGGTGCCGAGGGCACCCTGAAGGTCAAGGCACCCAAGGCCGACCCGAAGGACCTCATCGAGGCCGTCAGCGTCGCCGCGGAGAAGTCCAAGGCGAAGGCGTCGGAGAAGCGGGCCAGTGCGGCCGCTGCCGCGAGCAAGGCCGCCGAGGCCGCTGCGGACAAGCAGGCCTGATGATGCTGGCGGATGCGCTCGAGCACCTGGTGCGCGGCATCGTGGACCACCCGGACGACGTCCAGGTCGCCGCGAAGCCGCTGCGCCGGGGCGAGCTGCTCGAGGTCCGGGTTCACCCCGAGGACCTCGGGCGCGTGATCGGTCGGGGCGGGCGCACAGCGCGCGCGCTTCGCACCGTGGTCGGCGCGCTCGCCATTGACGGACCGGTCCGCATCGACGTCGTGGACGTCGACCGCCGCTGAGAAGTCGCAGCACTGCACCACGCAGCACCGAACGAAACGAAGCCCGGTCCCCTCGCTGGGGACCGGGCTTCGTCGTCCGTTCGGCGCCCGTCGCAGCCACGAACACGCACGTCTTACGAACGACGCACGTCCCACGACCATCACGTCCCGCGGAGGATTTCCCATGCAGCTCACGGTCGCCCGGATCGGTCGCGCCCACGGGCTGCGCGGCGAGGTCGCTCTCGACCTGCGCACCGATGCGCCCGAGCAGCGGCTGACGGTCGGGGCGGTGCTCGCGACCGAGCCCGCCGACGTCGGCCCGCTCACCATCGCCGGCGTCCGCCAGCTGCACGACAAGTGGTTCCTCACCTTCACCGAGGCGACCGACCGCACCGCCGCGGAGCGCCTGCGCGGCGTGGAGCTGCTCGCCGAGCCCACCGCGGATGAGGACGACGAGGACTCCTGGTACCCGCACGAGCTCGCCGGCCTGCGTGCCGAGCACGTCGACGGTCGCCTGCTGGGCACCATCGCCGGCCTGGAGCACCTGCCCGCGCAGGACGTGCTCGTGCTGGTCGAGGAGTCCGGCGCCCGCACGCTCGTCCCGTTCGTGCGCGCCATCGTGCCGGTGGTCGACGTCGCCGGCGGGCGCGTCGTGCTCGACCCGCCCGGCGGCCTGCTCGCCTGCGACGTCGCGAACCTGGTGATCTCCGAGGAGACCGGTTCGCCGGCGGGTTCGGGCGAGGCCTGACGTGCGCATCGACGTCGTCTCGATCTTCCCCGACTACCTCGCGCCGCTGAGCCTGTCCCTCGTGGGCAAGGCGCGCACGGCGGGGATCCTGGACGTGCAGGTGCACGACCTGCGGTCCTGGGCCACCGACCGGCACCACACCGTGGACGACACCCCGGCGGGCGGCGGCGCCGGGATGGTCATGCGCCCCGACGTGTGGGGCGCGGCGCTCGACGACGTGCTGACGCCGGACGCGCACCTGCTGATCCCCACGCCGTCGGGCACGACCTTCACGCAGCGCACCGCCGAGACCCTCGCGACCGAGCAGCACCTGGTCCTGGCCTGCGGGCGGTACGAGGGCATCGACGCGCGGGTCGCCGAGCACTACCGCGCCAGCGGGACGCGCGTGAGCGAGATCTCGATCGGTGACTACGTGCTCGGTGGCGGCGAGGCCGCCGCGCTCGTCGTCGTCGAGGCGGTCACCCGGCTGCTGCCTGGCGTCGTAGGCAACCCGCACTCGCTCGTGGAGGAGTCGCACGGGGTGGCGGGCCTGCTCGAGTACCCCGTGTACACCAAGCCCCCGGCCTGGTCCGGGCTCGACGTGCCCGAGGTCCTCACCTCGGGGCACCACCGCAAGATCGAGCGCTGGCGCCGCGACCAGGCGCTGACCCGCACCGCGGCCAGGCGCCCGGACCTGCTGGCGGCGCTCGACGTCGCCGCGCTCGACAAGCGGGACCTCGCGCAGCTTTCGGAGCTCGGCTGGGTCGTCGTCGGCGGCGCGCTGCGGCCTGTGGCAGAATGACCGGTCGGTGTGCGCCGGTCGCGTCTCTGCCACAGGGGAGACGACCACGATCTTGGGCGCACCCGCGGAACCAACGCCAACGGGACCTCCCCCAGGGGGGTCCCCGACAACGCGTCTGACCTGTGGCAGCGCGAGGAAGCGAATGAACATGCATACTCTCGACGCCGTCGATGCGCCATCGCTGCGCACCGACATCCCGGCATTCCGTGCCGGGGACACCCTCAAGGTCAACGTCAAGGTCGTCGAAGGCACGCGCTCGCGCGTCCAGGTCTTCCAGGGCATCGTCATCTCGCGCGCCGGTGGCGGCGTGCGGGAGACCTTCACCGTCCGCAAGATCAGCTTCGGCTGCGGAGTCGAGCGCACCTTCCCGGTGCACTCCCCGGCTCTGGACTCGGTCGAGGTCCTCGTCCGCGGTGATGTCCGCCGCGCGAAGCTGTACTACCTGCGCGCACTGCGCGGCAAGAAGGCGAAGATCAAGGAGAAGCGCGAGACCCCCAAGGCCAAGCAGGCCTGAGGGACTCTCGACAGCTCTCGCCCAGGGGCAGCCACCGATCCGGTGGCCGCTCCTGCGGTGCATCTGGGGGAAATCTGGGCCGAATCCCGCATTGGTGGGCGCGCCGGGGCCGACACGTTAGGACGAGCCGCACACGCAGTGGCACAGTGTTCGCGTGATCGACCATCCCGAGTCAGCGTCCCCGCAGCATCGCTCCGAGGCGCACCCCGCGCGGCAGGCGCCGGCGTCCCGCGGCGGTTCCTGGCTCCGGGAGACGGTGATCATCCTGATCGGCGCGCTGCTGCTGTCGCTGATCATCAAGACCTTCCTGGTGCAGGCGTTCTTCATCCCCAGCGCGTCCATGGAGAACACCCTCGAGATCGGCGACCGGGTGCTCGTGAGCAAGCTCGACCCCGGCCCGTTCGAGCTCAAGCGCGGCGACGTCGTGGTGTTCAAGGACCCCGGCGGCTGGCTGCCCCCCGTCGCCGCGGCCCAGAAGAGCAAGGTCCGCACGGTGATCGACGACGCCATGACCTTCGTCGGACTGCTGCCGCCCGATTCCGGGGAGCACCTGATCAAGCGCGTGATCGGGCTGCCCGGTGACAAGGTCGCGTGCTGCGACGACGCGGGCCGGGTGACGGTGAACGGCGTCGGTCTGCACGAGCCGCAGCTCAAGCCGGGCTCCGTGCCCAGCGAGGTGCCGTTCAGCATCACGGTTCCCGCGCATAGCCTGTGGGTCATGGGGGACAACCGGCAGAACTCGCGCGACTCGCGCGGGCACCTGGGCGATCCGGGCGGCGGCGCCATCCCGGAGGCGAACGTCGTCGGGGTCGCGTTCGCGCGCGTGTGGCCGGTGGACCGGATGGCCCTGCTGCGCAACCCGTCCGCCAACTTCGCGGGCGTGCCGGCGGCCCCATCGCCATGAGCGCGCCCGACCTCATGGGTGTGCCCATGCTGCCGGCGGCGCCCGTGACGCGCCGGGCAGCGGCTCGCCCGAGGGCCGCCCGCCCGGCGACCGGCCGCTCCCGTACCC
>NZ_DATCNW010000134.1:0-20538 GCF_036565025.1 Pengzhenrongella sp. | reverse complement strand
AACGTCCGAGCGTTGACGTCCTATAGGACGTCAACGCTCGGACGTTAGGGGTGAAGGGTCAGGAGTTGTAGTGCTCGCCGCTCGCCATGACGCCGCGGGTGTACTCCCAGTGCCAGACCTCGTACGGTCCGCTGCCGCCGGGCAGCGCCCAGGCCGGGTTCTCCCACCCGTAGATGGCGGCGTTCTCCTTGATCCAGTCGTAGCTCCGGCCGCTGGTCTCGGTCGGGCACAGGTCGACCGCGAGACCCCAGCCGTGGTTGCTGCGCCCGGGCAGGGCCGCGAGGCCGCCCTTCTCCGACTTGAGGACGCGCTGCTCGGCGATCGTGCGATAGCCGTTCGAGATGCACAGGTCGTGGCCGAACCGCGCCTTGAAGGCCAGGTTGAGTTCGGCGAGCGAGGACGCGGCGTCGCCCCGCAGCTTGTTGGTGCCGTCCCAGAGCGTGCACAGGTCGCTCTGCTTGAGCTGCCCGTTGGCACCCATGGAGCGGGGCTGGCCGGCGCAGCCCGGCAACGGGTCGCGCACCTCGGACCGGTTCGCTCGGATCTCGGCACGCTCGGCCGCGGTCGAGGTCGCCACCGACGCGGCGATCGCGGCCGGCGGCGCCGTGCCGACGGCGCCGCCGAGCGCTTCGATCGTGCCGGGCAGCGGGGCTTCGGCTGCCGACGCGCCCGCAACGAAGGTGCCGTTGCCGGGCGAGACGTTGTCGGTCAGCGGGAGGACGACCGTGATGCCGGCAAGCGTGCAGAGCAGCGCGATGCGCGGGATCCAGTGGGTGGGGTGCGTCTTCGCGACGCGCGTGTCGGCCGCGGTCTCGGCGGTCACCTCGGCGGCTCGGCGCGCGCGCCGGGTCTGGACGCCGGGGGCATTCTCGACGCGTTCGGGCACCAGTGGACCTCTCGGGTATCGGCTGACCGTCCAGCGGACCATGCACGACCGCCGTGTCAGTCACCGGCGCGAGGCGCCAGACCCCACCAGGTGGGGGCGGTCACGAAACCATAACGAGCCGTGATTCCGATTTCAAATCCACGTAGTGGACATCACACCCACTCCCGGGAATGGAATCTCCCCCATACCGGGACATGTGCCCCGGCCCGCAGCCGGCGGCGAGCGGGCGTCGGGAGTGACCTTCGCCTCAGCGGAACCTGCCCCGCTGCATCGCGTCGCGAACCTCGCCCACGAGCTCCTCCAGGACGTCCTCGAGGAACACCACCCCGAGGCAGCGACCCTCCTGCTCGACCCGCACCAGGTGCGCGCCCGAGCGCTGCATCGCCGCGAGCGCATCCTCGATCTCGGCGCCGGCGGTGACCGAGGCCAGCCCGCGCACCCGCCAGGCCGGCACGGGCTGGGTCCGCTCCGCCTCGTTGGCGTAGAGCACGTCCTTGAGGTGGAGGTAGCCCGCGATGTCGTCCGCCGCAGCATCCGGCGCCACCGGGAACCGGCTGTACCCGGTGCGCGCGACGAGGCGCTCGACCTCCGCGGGTGTGGTGTCGCCCTGCACGCTCACCAGGCGCTCGATCGGCACCATGACGTCCCGAGCGGTGAGGTCGGAGAACTCGATCGCGCCCGCGAGCAGGCCCTGGGCGTCGTCCAGCAGGCCCTCCGCCTGCGAGCGCTCGACGATCGACTGCACCTCCTGCGCGGTGAACGCGGACGCGATCTCGCCGCGCGGCTCGACCCCGAACAGCCGCAGCACGTGGTTCGCCATCCAGTTCAGCGCCCCGATCACCGGAGCCACCACGCGCGCGATCCACACCAGCGGCGGTCCGAACCACATGACCGCACGGTCGGGCCCGGCCACCGCGAGGTTCTTCGGCACCATCTCGCCGAGCACGACGTGCAGGTACACCACCAGGACGAGGGCGACCACGAACGCGATCGGGTGCGCGAGCTCGGCGTGCGCGCCGATCGCCACCAGCGGCCCGCTGATCAGGTGCGCGATGGCGGGCTCGGCGACGACGCCGAGCCCCGTCGAGCACACCGTGATCCCGAGCTGCGCGCACGCGAGCATCAGGGACACGTTCTCCATCGCCCACAGCACGGTGCGCGCGCGCACGTTGCCGGCCTCGGCGAGCGGCTCGACCGCGCTGCGCCGCGCGGAGATGATCGCGAACTCCGCGCCGACGAAGAAGGCGTTCGAGGCCAGCAGGACGACGGCGATCAGCAGGGCCGTACCGGTGCTCATTCGCTCGCCTTGGTCTGGGTGGGGGTCACGCGGACCCGCTCGACACGTCGTCCGGCCATCTGCTCGATCCGCAACCGGACCCCGGGCACGTCGATCTCGTCGCCGACCGCCGGGATCCGGCCGAGGACCATCATCACCAGACCGCCGAGGGTCTCGTACGGGCCGTCGTCGGGCACCACGAGCGCGGTGACCTCGGCCAACTCGTCGGGACGCAGGTCGCCGGGCAGGACCCAGGCGCCGTCGGGCAGGCGGGACGTGCCCGCGCGGCTCAGGTCGTGCTCGTCGGACACCTCGCCCACGAGCTCCTCCACGACGTCCTCGAACGTGACGATCCCGGCCGTGCCGCCGTACTCGTCCACGACGACGGCCATCTGCATGCCGAGCTCGCGCAGCTCGACGAGCAGCGGCCCGACGCCGACGGTCTCGGGCACGCGTGGCGCCTCGACCATCAGGGCCGCCGCGGGCACGTCGCTCCGGCGCTCGTACGGGACGGCGATCGCGCGGCGCAGGTGCACCAGGCCGACGATGTCGTCGCGCGAGGAGTCGATGACCGGGAACCGGGAGTGCCCGGACTCCCGCGCGCGGGCCACGACGTCGGCCGCGGTCTCGTCGCGGCGCACGACGACCAGCCGCATCCGGTCGGTCATGACGTCGACGGCGGTGAGCTCGTCGAGCTCGATGGTGTTCGTCAGGCGCATCGCGGTCGCCTCGTCGAGGGTGCCGATCGCGGCCGAGCGACGCACGAGGGACGCGAGCTCCTGCGGCGAACGGCCGCCGGAGAGCCCCTCGCGCGGCACGACGCCGAACCGGCGCAGCAGCCCGTTCGCGTTGTTGTTGAACAGCGCGATGAGCGGCCGCAGCGCGAGCGTGAATCCGCGCTGCAGCGGGGCGACGGTCCGCGCGGTCCCCAGCGGGCGGCTGATCGCGAAGTTCTTGGGCACCAGCTCCCCGAACAGCATGGAGAACACGTTGACCAGCAGGACCGCACCGATGGTCGCCAGGACCCCGCTCACGGACGCGCCGAGCCACCCGTCCAGCGCCCCGCCGAGCAGCCGGTTCACGGCGGGCTGGGTGGTGTAGCCGAGCAGGATCGTGGTGACGGTGATCCCCACCTGGGCGCCGGAGAGCTCGGTCGACAGGTGCGCCAGCGCCTTGAGCACGGACTGCCCGCGCCGGTCGTCCGGCGCAGTGGCCTTCTCGACCAGACCCGGGTCCAGGGCGATCAAGGAGAACTCGGTCGACACGAACAGCGCGGTGCCGAACGTGAGGAGGACGCCCAGTGCGACGTAGAGCCAGTCGTTCAGCACGTGGCATCACGAGCGCTGGCCGCCGTGGCGGGGATCAGGACAATGGAGGGGCCGGCAGCGTGTTCCCGCGGGGAGCACCACCGGCCGATACTTGAGCTGGTCATGATGCGCTCAATCATACGGGGCACCCGGCGCGAGGGCTTGTGCCAGGCTTGTTCCATGTCAGTGACGTCCACCGCATCGTCGAGCGAAGCCGTCGTGCTCGTCGTGGAGGACGAGCCGGCGATCGCGACCGCCATCGCGCAGCGGCTCGCGTCGGAGGGTTGGACCGTGGAGATCGCCGCGGACGGCCACGCCGGCATCGCCGCCGCGCACCGGCTGCGCCCCGATCTCGTCGTGCTCGACCTGATGCTGCCGGGCATCGACGGCCTCGAGGTGTGCCGGCTCATCCAGGCCGAGCGGGCCGTGCCGGTGCTCATGCTCACCGCGCGCGACGACGAGACGGACGTGCTCGTCGGGCTCGGGGTCGGCGCGGACGACTACATGACCAAGCCGTTCTCGATGCGCGAGCTCGTCGCGCGGTCCAAGGCGCTGCTGCGACGCACCGAGCGGGCCCTGCGCGCCGCCGAGGCGAGCGCCGCGAACCAGCCTGGGGAACCACCGATCGCCATCGGCGACGTGCTCATCGACCGGGCCCAGCGCCGCGTCTCACGCGCCGGCGCCCAGGTCCACCTGACCCCGACCGAGTTCGACCTGCTGGTCACGCTCGCCAGCAGCCCCCGCACGGTGCTCACCCGCGAGCGCCTGCTGGCCGAGGTCTGGGACTGGGTCGACGCGAGCGGGACCCGCACCGTGGACTCCCACATCAAGGCGCTGCGCCGCAAGCTCGGCGCCGACCTGATCCGCACGGTGCACGGCGTCGGCTACGCGTTCGAGCCCCCGGCCGGCACCGAGGACTGAGGTGTCCGTCCCCCGCCACGTCCGCGGCGCGTACCGGGACCGGCTCCCGGACGTGCGCCCGCTCGACCGGTTCCGCTCGATCAAGATCAAGCTCGGCATCCTGGTCGCCGCCACCGTGACGATGGCCTCGTTCCTCACCTGGATCGGCCTGTACAACCACCTGGGGCCCACCCGCACGATGCCGCTCGCCATCGTCGTCTCGCTCGTGCTGACCCAGCTGCTCGCGCGGGGCATGACGTCACCACTGCGGGAGATGACCGCGGCGGCGCGCGCGATGGCGAGCGGCGACTACTCCCAGCGGGTGCGAGCCACCAGCCGGGACGAGGTCGGCCAGCTCGGGCACGCCTTCAACACGATGGCCGACGACCTCGGTTCGATCGACCTGCTGCGCCGCGAGATCGTCGCGAACGTCTCGCACGAGCTCCGCACCCCCGTCACCGCGCTGCAGGCCCAGCTGGAGAACATCGTCGACGGCGTCACGCAGCCCGACGCGGAGACGATGGCGGCCGCGCTGGCCCAGACCGAGCGCCTCGGGCGGCTCATCACCTACCTGCTCGACATGTCGCGGATCGAGGCCGGCGCCGTCGGCCTCGAGCTCGCCGAGGTCCAGCTCGAGGCGTTCCTGCGCGAGGCCACCGACCGCGCGGCGCTCGTCGGGACCGAGAAGTCCCTCACCTTCCAGGTCACCGTCACCCCGCCCGGGCTCACCCTGGTGGCCGACGCCGAGCGGCTGCACCAGGTCGTCGCGAACCTGCTGCACAACGCGGTGCGGCACTCCCCACCGGGTGAGGAGGTCCGGATCGCGGCCACCCAGCGCGGCGACGACGTCGTGATCGACGTCGTGGACCACGGGCCCGGAATCGCCCCCGAGCAGCGCGAGCTGGTCTTCGAGCGGTTCGCACGCGGCAACTCCTCCGCCCAGACCGGACAGATCCCGACCGGCGGCACCGGCATCGGGCTCGCGATCGTGCGCTGGGCGGTCGGGCTGCACGGCGGCACGATCGAGGTCGCCGACACCGCCAGCGGCTGCACGATGCGCCTCACCCTGCCGAGGCAGCTGACGCCCTCCTGGTCGCCGGACTCCACCGGCTCCGACCGGCCGGAAGGCACCCTGTGACCAGCACCGACGGCGTCATCGTCATCGACCACCTCAGCAAGACGTTCGGGGCGGTGCGCGCGGTGGACGACCTGTCCTTCAGCGTGCAACCGGGACGGGTCACGGGGTTCCTCGGCCCGAACGGTGCGGGCAAGACGACGACCCTGCGCATCCTGCTCGGCCTCGTGCGCCCGACGGCGGGGTCGGCCACCATCGGCGGGCAGCAGTACGCGCGCATGCCGCGGCCGATGCGCATCGTCGGCGCGGCGCTCGAGGCAGCGAGCTTCCATCCGGGCCGCAGCGCCCTGGACCACCTGCGGGTGTACGCCCCGCAGGTCGGGGTGAGCGATGCGCGCTGCCGCGAGGTGCTGGCGCTGGTCGGGATGGACACCGTCGAGGGGCGCCGGGTGGGCACCTTCTCGCTCGGCATGCGCCAGCGGCTGGCCCTGGCCGGCACCCTGCTCGGCGACCCGCGCGTGCTGCTGCTGGACGAACCCGCGAACGGGCTGGACCCCGAGGGCATCGCCTGGCTGCGCGGCCTGCTGCGACACCTCGCCGCCGAGGGCCGCACGGTGCTCGTCTCGAGCCACGTCCTGTCGGAGGTCGAGCAGACCGTCGACGACGTCGTCATCATCGCCCGGGGCCGGCTGGTGCACTCCTCGCCGCTCGCCGAGCTCGCCGCCCTCGCCGAGCCGAGGGTCAGGGTCGTGTTGCCCGACGCCGCCGGACTGGACCGCCTGATCGAGACGGCCGGCTGGTCCGTGCTGGCTGACCCGCAGGCGGTCCGGACGCCGGGGACGGCCGTGATCCGGCGAATCGGGGCGCCCGAGGTCGGGGCGCGGGCATTCGCGGCCGGGCTCGAGCTGCACGAGCTCGCGGCACGTGACGTCGGGCTCGAGGGGATCTTCCTGCAGCTCGTGGAGGACGACGACCAGCAAGAAGGCCCGGCATGAACGCCGCACTGCGCACGGAGTACCGCAAGCTCGTCACGACGCGGCTCTGGTGGATCCTGCTGGTCGCCATGGCCGCCTACATGGCGTTCCTCGCGGGCGTGATGGCCTTCGTCTTCACCCAGGACCCGAGCTCGATGAGCTCGGGCTTCCCGGGCGCCGCCCAGCCCGCCGCCCCGTCCGCGCAGGAGGTCGCGCGTACCATCTACACGCTCGCCACCTCGCTCGGCTACGTCTTCCCGGTCATCGTGGGCGCCCTGGCCATGACCAGCGAGTTCCGCCACCAGACCATCACGCCCACGTTCCTCGCCGAACCTCGGCGCGCCGTCGTGCTCGTCGCGAAGATGCTCTCGAGCGTCGCCGTCGGGCTGCTGTTCGGTGTCGTGGGCACCCTCGCGACGGTCGGCGCGGGCGCGGGCGTGCTCGCGCTGCTCGGTGAGCCGTCCTTCCTCACGGACCCGATCGTGCTGCGCAGCGCCGGGTTGTCCGTGCTCGCCCTGACGGTGTGGACGGTCGTCGGGGTCGGGTTCGGGACGTTCCTGACGAACCAGGTGGCGGTGATCGTCGTGCTGCTCGCATTCACCCAGTTCGTGGAGCCGATCCTGCGCTTCGGGCTCGCGCAGTTCGACTGGTCGAGCGGCATCTCGAAGTTCCTGCCCGGCGCGGCCGGCGAGGCCATCACGGGCGCGTCGTTCTATGCGTCCAGCGGCCTGACCGCGAATTTGCTGGGGTCCTGGGCCGGATTGGCGGTCCTGCTCGGCTACGGGCTGGTGTTCGCCGGCATCGGTCGGGTGTCGGCGCTGCGCAAGGACATCACCTGACCTTCCTGGGGCGCTGCGGACCGGATCTTGGGTACCTATCGGGGCGCCGATTGCCGATCGTTTGCCATGCTCTGCAAGGGTGCGCAAGATCACCCCGAGCGCCCGCCGCCAGG
Organism: Pengzhenrongella sp.; assembly: GCF_036565025.1. Classification (NCBI taxonomy): domain Bacteria; kingdom Bacillati; phylum Actinomycetota; class Actinomycetes; order Micrococcales; genus Pengzhenrongella; species Pengzhenrongella sp. Next base: position 13,168 of record NZ_DATCNW010000134.1, on the reverse strand, counting down.
CGCGTCTGGGACGTTCGTCCCGCCTTCGGGAGGGCATAGTGTTGACGTCAACCTTGATCACCAACGAAGCGGTCGGTGTGCCGTGACGGAAGCGGGCGAACGTCAACGTGTCCCAGAAGTCTGAGTCTGATTCGCTCCGCGCTGAATTCGGCGCCAACGAATGGCTTGTAGACGATCTGTACGAGCAGTATTTGAAAGACAAGAGCGCGGTAGACCCGGCGTGGTGGGAGTTCTTCCTCGACTACAAGCCAGTCGAGGCCGCCGCCGACGCGTCGCCAGAGCCCGAGGCGCTCGAGACCATACCGGTCTCCAGCGTGGTGAACGGTCGGGCCACGGCAACACCGTTGGCTCCGGCCGCACCGCCCGCCGTCGCGCCGCCGTCGGCGCCCCCGGCACCGACGACCGCGAAGCCGGCCGCGGCACCGGCACCGGCACCGTCCGCCACGACGCCGACGGTCGCACCCGAGGAGGACGAGGCCCCGGTCGCGACCGCCCGGCCCGCGACCGCGCCCTACGCGGAGGTCCCCGCGAAGACGCTGTACCCGGCGAGCGATGCGGTCGAGGCGCAGGACGAGGTCGCCCGGCTCAAGGGCCCCGCCGCGCGCGTCGTGGTCAACATGGAGTCCAGCCTCGGGGTGCCGACGGCGACGTCGGTCCGCGCGATCGCCGCCAAGCTGATGGTCGACAACCGCATCGTCATCAACAACCACCTGATCCGCGCACGCGGGGGCAAGGTCTCCTTCACGCACCTGATCGGCTTCGCGCTGGTCGAGGCGCTCGCCGAGATGCCCGCGATGAACTCCGCCTACACGCAGCTGGACGGCAAGCCCGCCGTCGTCAGCCCCGCGCACGTGAACCTCGGCCTCGCGATCGACCTGCCCAAGCCGGACGGCACGCGCCAGCTCCTGGTGCCCAGCATCAAGCGCGCGGACACGATGGACTTCGCCCAGTTCTGGGCAGGCTACGAGGACGTCGTGCGCCGGGCACGCAGCAACAAGCTCACGGTCACCGACTTCGCCGGTACCACCCTCACGCTGACGAACCCCGGCACCATCGGCACGGTGCACTCGGTGCCGCGCCTGATGGCGGGCCAGGGCGCGATCATCGGCGTCGGCGCGATGGACTACCCCGCGGAGTTCGCGGGGACCAGCGAGGACCAGCTCAACCGGATGGGCATCTCGAAGGTGCTCACGATCACCTCGACGTACGACCACCGGATCATCCAGGGCGCCCAGTCTGGTGACTTCCTGCGCATCATCGGGAACAAGCTGCTCGGCCTAGACGGCTTCTACGACCGGATCTTCGCGGCGCTGCGCGTCCCGTACGAGCCGGTGCGGTGGGTGCGCGACCCCTCGTTCGACCAGGACGCCGAGCTCGGCAAGCCCGCCCGGATCGCCGAGCTGATCCACTCCTACCGCTCGCGCGGCCACCTGATGGCCGACACGGACCCGCTCGCCTACCACCAGCGCAAGCACCCGGACCTGGACGTCCAGACGCACGGCCTGACGCTGTGGGACCTGGACCGGACGTTCCCGACCGGTGGGTTCGGCGGCAAGTCCCGCGCGAAGCTGCGCGAGGTGCTCGGCCTGCTGCGCGACTCCTACTGCCGCACCATCGGTGTGGAGTACATGCACCTGGCCGACCCCCGCCAGCGGCGCTGGCTCCAGGAGCGGCTCGAGGCCGGCCACGCACGCACCCCGCGCGAGGACCAGCTGCGAATCCTGCGCCGGCTGAACGCCGCCGAGGCGTTCGAGAGCTTCCTGCAGACCAAGTACGTCGGGCAGAAGCGGTTCTCTCTCGAGGGCGGCGAGGCCGTGATCCCGCTGCTGGACGCGATCCTGTCCAAGGCCGCGGACAACGGCCTCGACGAGGTCGCCATCGGCATGGCCCACCGCGGGCGGCTGAACATCCTCGCGAACATCGCCGGCAAGAGCTACGGCCAGATCTTCAGCGAGTTCGAGGGCAACCAGGACCCGAAGTCGGTCCAGGGCTCGGGCGACGTGAAGTACCACCTCGGCACCGAGGGCAAGTTCACCGCCGAGTCGGGCGCGACCACCAAGGTGCACCTCGCGGCGAACCCGTCCCACCTCGAAGCGGTCGACCCGGTGCTCGAGGGCATCGTGCGCGCCAAGCAGGACCGGATCGACCTCGGCGGCGACGGCTTCTCGGTGCTGCCGATCCTGCTGCACGGCGACGCGGCCTTCGCCGGCCAGGGCGTCGTGGTGGAGACGCTGAACCTCTCCCAGCTGCGCGGCTACCGCACCGGCGGCACGATCCACGTGATCATCAACAACCAGGTCGGGTTCACGACCGGCCCGAGCGCGTCGCGCTCCACGCTGTACGCGACCGACGTCGCCAAGGGCCTGCAGGTCCCGATCCTGCACGTGAACGGGGACGACCCCGAGGCGTGCGTGCGGGTCGCCGAGCTCGCGTTCGAGTTCCGTGAGCAGTTCGACCGCGACGTGATCGTCGACATGATCTGCTACCGCCGCCGCGGTCACAACGAGGGCGACGACCCGTCGATGACGCAGCCGCTCATGTACAACCTCATCGAGGCGAAGCGCTCGGTGCGCAAGCTCTACACCGAGTCCCTCGTCGCCCGCGGCGACATCACCCTCGCCGAGGCCGAGCACGTCCTCAAGGACTACCAGGCCCAGCTCGAGCGGGTCTTCACCGAGACGCGCGAGGGCGGCTACACCGCGCCGGCGTCGTCCGAGCCCGTCGCCGGTCTCGAGCGCCCCGAGGCACAGCTCGAGGACGCCGGCGCGATGATCGGCTGGCAGACGGCGGTCGACTCGTCGGTCCTGGAACGGATCGGGCGCGCGCACACGCACCCGCCGGAGGGCTTCACGGTGCACCCCAAGCTCGCGCAGCTGCTCGCCAAGCGAGAGCAGATGTCCCACGACGGCAGCATCGACTGGGGCTACGGCGAGATCCTCGCGTTCGGCTCGCTGCTGATCGAGGGCACCCCGGTGCGCCTGGCCGGCCAGGACTCGCGGCGCGGCACCTTCGTGCAGCGGCACGCCGTCATGCACGACCGCAAGACCGGGGCCGAGTGGACCCCGCTGCTGTACCTGTCGAGCGACCAGGCGAAGTTCTGGGTGTACGACTCCTCGTTGAGCGAGTACGCCGCGCTCGGCTTCGAGTACGGCTACTCCGTGGAGCGTCCGGACGCCCTGGTGCTCTGGGAGGCCCAGTTCGGTGACTTCGTGGGCGGCGCCCAGACGATCATCGACGAGTTCATCACCTCCGCCGAGCAGAAGTGGGCCCAGCGGACCTCGGTCGTGCTGCTCCTCCCGCACGGCTTCGAGGGCCAGGGGCCGGACCACTCGTCCGCACGGCCGGAGCGCTTCCTGCAGCTGTGCGCCGAGAACAACATGACGGTCGCCGCGCCGACGACGCCCGCGTCGTACTTCCACCTGCTGCGTCGCCAGGCGTACGCCCGGCCGCGCCGCCCGCTCGTGGTGCTCACGCCGAAGTCGATGCTGCGCCTGAAGGCCGCCGCATCACCGGTCGAGGACTTCACCACGGGCACGTTCCGCGAGGTGATCGGCGAGGACGTCCTGACGACCGGCGTCGACCGCGTCCTGCTGTGCTCCGGCAAGGTCTACTGGGACCTGCTCGCGCACCGCACGGAGTCGGGCGACAACAAGACGGCGATCGTCCGCCTCGAGCAGCTCTACCCGATCAGCGGCGCCGGCCTGTACGACGCCCTCGCGCCGTACCCGGACGCCGAGCTGATCTGGGTCCAGGAGGAGCCGGCCAACCAGGGTGCGTGGACGCACATGAAGATGAACGCGGCGCCGCTGCTCGACCGGCCGTTGCGGGTCGTGTCACGCGCCGCCTCGGCGTCGCCCGCGGCGGGTTCCGCGAAGAAGCACAAGGCCGAGCAGGACGAGCTCATCCGCGAGTCGTTCGCCCGCTAGACGGACGGTGGAACCCCCGTAACGGGGGTGTTGGGGGCCATCGGGGGCCCGCGTGCGCGCGCGTCGGTTCGGTCGTAGCGCGGTCGCACGGGAGAATGGGGGCGGGCGCCCCTTGTTGCGGCGCGCCGACGGGCTAGGAGGACTGGGGTGAGAGGTGTGGGCGAGCTGCCGCTTCGTCTTGCGGTGATCGGCGACGAGCTGGCGGCCGGTGCGGGCGACCCGAAGGGGCTTGGCTGGGTCGGGCGGGTGGCCGCGCGTACGCACGCGAAGCCCGCGCCGATGGTGCTGACCCTCGCCGTGCCGGGCGAGCCGAGCTCCGGTCTCGCGGCCCGCTGGGACGAGGAGACAGCACGCAGGTTCTCCCCCGACGCCGACAACCGGCTGATCGTGGCCCTGGGTCGCGCCGATCTCGACGCGGGCCTCTCGCTCGCGCGGAGCCGGCTCAACCTCGCGAACATCCTCGACGTGGCCGAGTCACGGCACGTGCCGACGTTCGTCGTCGGCCCGCCGCCCGGGCGTGCCGAGGACGGGGCCCAGCTCACCGAGCTCTCCAACGCCTACAACGACGTCGCGACCCGGCGCCAGGTGCCCTACGTCGAGATGTGCTCCCCGCTCGCCATGCACGAGCAGTGGCTCGGCGACCTCGCGGCCGGCGACGGCATGCTGCCCGGCCAGGCGGGCTACGGGATGATGGCGTGGCTCGTCCTGCACACCGGCTGGCACGAATGGCTCGGCCTGCCCGACGACGCCGCCTGACGCGGCCGGGCTGCCGCTCAGCGCAGCGTCGCCCGCACCGCGGTGAGGGCGCTGTCCAGCACCGTGCGGATCGTCTCGACCGTGAGCTGGTCGATCCGTCCGCGCGCATCGGACTGGCGCAGGTCGGCGCGCACCTCGTCGCGGAACCGCTGCACCATCGCCTCGGCGTCGATCCGCCGCACGTGCGACGCGGTCCACGTCTCGCCGTGATACTCGGTGTCCTCGACCGACGGGACGGCCGCGGCCCGCGCCTCCTGGGCGTCCGCGGCCAGCTCGGCGCGCAGCCCGGCCATCGAGTCGCGCACGTCGTCGCGCACCCGGCCCGCCAGCTCGCGCACCGTCTCCGCGAGGCCCTCCTCGAGCGCGGCGAGGTCCGCACTGCGGGCCGCCACCTCCCGGCGTCCGGCGTCGGTGAGCGAGTAGGCGCCCTTGCGCTCCTCGGAGCGGCTGACCAGTCCCTCCTCCTCGAGCCGGGCGAGCCGGGGGTACACCGTGCCGGGGCTCGGCCGGTACGTGCCGCCGAACCGGTCCGAGAGCGCGGTGATGAGCTCGTACCCCAGCTTGGGGCCGGACTCGAGGAGCGACAGGAGATACAGCCGCAGCTGGCCGTGCGCGAAGACCGGTGCCATCAGGCCACCCCGTCGGCCCCGGCGCCGGTCGCGGAGGGGTTGCCCGCACGCGCGACGGCGCCGCGAAGCACGGTCAGGTGCCCCGAGACGGTCTTCACCGAGATCAGGCACGAGCCGTCGCCGGTCTGCACGTCGACCTTCTTCTGCCCGGGCGTCGTGCCCTTGTGCTCATGACCGTCCACGACGACGCGTCCGGAGACGCTGCGCGCCGAGACGTTGACCCCGCGCCCGGCCGGCAGCCGGACGGTCACGTCCCCGGCCACGGTCGTCGCCGCGATCGAGGCCGACTCGGAGGACACATCGAGCGTGACCGGTCCGGAGACGGCGTTCACCGCGACCCGCGCGAGCGCGCCGGACGCCGTGAGCTCCCCCGAGACCGAGTTCATCCGCAGGTCACCGGTGTGGTCGCGGACCGCGATCTCGCCCGAGACCGTGCTGGCGACGAGCGCGCCGCCGGTGCCGTCCGTGACGACCGAGCCGGACACGGTCGAGACCGACGCGCCCCGGAGCACGCCGGCCAGCAGGCCCTCGGCACTCACCGTGCCGAGGCGCACGGCGACGTGCCGCGGGACGGCGATGTGCACGTCGGCGGTGTCCCGGTCGCGGAAGTTGCGGAAGGTGTCCAGGAAGTTCTCCCAGCCGCCCAGGGTGAAGGTGTAGCCCACCCGCAGCTCGCCGTCGGACAGGCTGACCTCCAGCGGGCGCCCGTCGACCGCGTGCACCTCGATCCGGGCACCCGGCTCGTCACGGGTGACCACGTCGACACGTCCCCGAACCAGACCGACGCGCAGGGCGTCGACCTCCTCGATCTCGATGATCTGCGGACCTGTGACGACCCAGGACTCGGCGCTCATGCTGGTCACTCCTTCTCGAGATATATCGCGTATAGACACGTTATATCTCGAGATCCGGCAAACGCAACCCCCTCGGGCTACGCGACTATGCCGGCGGCCCTGAGCTCGACCGTCAGGTCCTGGGGGTTGCTCGCGATCGTGCAGGCCTCGACGTAGGTGACGATGCCCTCGCGGATCAGCTCGAAGAGATGCTGGTCGAACGTCTGCATCTTGTAGTACCCGCCGTCCCGGATCAGGTCGTGCATGGGCGGCGCGTCCGCCGGGGAGAGGATCGCCTCCGCCGTCCGGCCCGTGTTCACCATGACCTCGACCGCAGCCTGCCGCCCGGTCCCGTCCGCCTTGCGCGCCAGGCGCTGGGAGACGATGCCGCGCAGCGCCTGGGCGAGCGCGACGCGGACCTGCTTCTGCTCGTACGGGGGGAAGAAGTCGACGATCCGGTTGATGGTCTCCGCCGCGTCGATCGTGTGCAGCGTGGACAGGACGAGGTGGCCGGTCTCGGCGGCCGAGAGCGCGGCCCGGACCGTCTCGGTGTCACGCATCTCACCGATCAGGATCACGTCCGGGTCCTGGCGCATCGCGGCCCGCAGCGCGGTCGTGAAGTCGGCGGTGTCCTGCCGGATCTCGCGCTGGGAGACGATCGCCTTCTTGTCGTAGTGCAGGACCTCGATCGGGTCCTCGATCGTCACGATGTTGACCTCGCGGTAGGTGTTGATCAGGTCGACCATCGAGGCGAGCGTCGTCGTCTTGCCCGAACCGGTCGGGCCCGTGACCAGCACCAGCCCGCGGGGTTCGAGCGCGAGCTCGCCCACCACCTCGGGCACCCCGAGCTCGACGAGGGACTGCGCGCCCACCGCGACCCGCCGGAAGACCATGCCGTTCGTGCCGCGCGCCTGATACGCGTTCACCCGGAAGCGCCCGACCCCCGACAGGGAGAACGCGAAGTCCGCCTCGTGCGTCACCCGGAACCCGGTGGCCATGTCATCCGGGAGCACCTCGCCGACCATGAACTCGGTGTCCGCGGGGCGCAGATCCCGCACCTGGAGCTTGCGCAGCCGGCCATCGACCCGCACGCGCGGCGCGGAGCCGACCTTGACGTGCAGATCCGACCCGCCGGTGCTCGCCAGCGCGTGCAGGAACGGGATGACAGAAAGCGGAGGCTCACTCACCCCTGACTCATCGGCGTCCGGGGTCGAGGACTTAGTACTTCCACCCCGCAACCGCATCCGTACGAGCGCTCCTGGCGGATGTGGGATCCTGGGGCGAACTGCGAAGCACCGCCGAGCCCACGCGGGCACCGGCGAACGGTAGAGGAGACATCATGAGCAAGCGCTCACGCAAGAAGAGGGCCCGTAAGTCCAGCAGTGCGAACCATGGCAAGCGGCCCAACTCCTGAGCCACGTAATGCCACGAGCCCGGTGCGATTCGCACCGGGCTCGACGCATCTGGCGCCACGTCGACCTACCGAGCGCCAGGCTAGGGCAGTTCTCCGCGCAGCAGGATCAGCCGTGACGCGATGCGCAGGTGCAGCTCGGGCGGCGCCAGCTCCTTGCACGAGCGCTTCACGAGCTTCTTGATGTGGTCCTCGACGTCATACTCCGACAGGCACCCCTCGCAGTCCGCGAGATGTACCCGGATCCGGTCGCCGTCGACCTCGTCCAGCTCCGAGTCCAGGAACTCCGACAGTCGCTCGAGGGCCTCTTGGCACCGGACCGCACCTTCGCGCCCCGCACGCATACCCGACTCTTCCGCGCTCACGACCCGCTCTCCTTCTCGCCTGCGCCCACCAGTCCACGCCCCCTCGCGTAGTCACTCAACAGATCTCGAAGCTGATGGCGCCCGCGATGCAGGCGCGACATGACCGTGCCGATCGGGGTGCCCATGATCTCGGCGATCTCCTTGTAGGCGAAGCCCTCGACGTCGGCCAGGTACACCGCGATCCGGAACTCCTCGGGGATCTGCTGGAGGGCATCCTTCACATCGGAGTCCGGCAGGTGATCGAGCGCCTCCGCCTCGGCCGACCGCAGGCCCGACGACGTGTGCGACGCGGCGCGCGCGATCTGCCAGTCCTCGATGTCCTCGGCCGCCGAGCGGAGCGGCTCGCGCTGCTTCTTGCGGTAGGTGTTGATGAACGTGTTGGTGAGGATCCGGTACAGCCACGCCTTGAGGTTCGTGCCGGGCCGGTACTGGTGGAACGCGGCGAAGGCCTTGGTGAAGGTCTCCTGCACCAGGTCCTCGGCGTCCGACGGGTTGCGCGTCATGCGCAGGGCAGCCGCGTACAGCTGGTCCAGGTAGACCAGCGCCTCCGTCTCGAAGCGCACTACGCGCGCGGCGGATTCCTCGGCCTCTGGGGCCCGGTGCGTGTCCTCGGTCATCACGGACGAGCCTATCCCCGTGCCTGTGTCCGGAATCCCCCACGGGGTGGGTGGCGTCAGCACCGCCGGTCCGGCCGCAAGACCTGCGACGGGCGCGACGTTCGTCCGGGAGGCAAGGGCGCAGCTCATGTTCGTCACAACCGAACGACCCCCGCACCCATTCCCCGCGGGTTCACGCTAACGTCCCCGTATGACTGATTCGAGATTTCTCCAGCTGCTCCGCGAGCAGGTCGGGCACGAGTTCGACGCGCACCAGCAGTACATCGCGATCGCGGTGTGGTTCGACGGCCAGGACCTCCCCCAGCTCGCCCGGCACTACTACCGGCAGGCCGTCGAAGAGCGCAACCACGCCATGATGTTCGTCCAGTACATGCTCGACCGGACCCTGCCCGTCGCCATCCCGTCCGGTGGCCCGGTGGTCAGCGACTTCGACGACGTCGTCGCCCCCATCGCGCTCGCGCTCGCGCAGGAGAAGGACGTCACGAGCCAGATCGAGGCCCTCTTCCAGGCGGCTCGCAGCGAGAGTGACCCGCTCGGCGAGCAGTTCCTGCTGTGGTTCCTCAAGGAGCAGGTCGAGGAGGTCGCCTCCGCGACCACGCTGCTCACGGTCGCGCAGCGGGCCGGCACGAACCTGTTCGACCTGGAGAACTACGTCGCCCGCGAGCAGATCGGCGACGCCGTAGCGTCCACCGACGCACCCGCCGCTGCCGGCGGCGCCCTGTAGCGACCCACACGCCCGAAGCTCGAGGAACCAACCGAGGGACTTGTCCACCATGCTGCTCCGCCGGATCGCCCGACCCCTGATGTCCACCTGGTTCGTCTCGGAGGGGCTCGACGCCGTGCGCAGCCCTGCCGCGCACGTCGCCTTCATGCGCCCGGCCGTGGATGGCCTGGTCAGCCGCACGGACGCCCTGGAGCGACCGACGGACGCTCGGCTGCGGATCTTCGTGCAGGCCCATGGCGCGGCCACCGCCCTGGCGGGACTCGCGCTCGCGTTCGGCAAGGCGCCGCGAACCGCAGCGCTGCTGCTCGCGGCGCTGACGTTGCCCCTCGCGGCGGCGAGCGTGCCGATGGTCAAGGGCGAGAAGCCGTCGCCGGAGGTGCGGCGCGAGCGCCGGGACCGCCTGGTGCGGAGCCTCGCGTTCACGGGTGCCGCGCTCATTGCCGGGGTCGACCTCGAGGGCCGCCCTGGTGCCTCCTGGCGCCTGTCGAAGGCACGCCAGCTGGCCTCGGCGCGCACCTCCGACGCCGTCCACCACGCGAAGGCCGCCGTGACGCCCCAGTAACCTGGGCGCATGACCATGCCCTCCGACGCGGCTGCACCCGTCGCCGCCGAAACCCGCGCGAGCGCGCCCACCGACGTTGCGTGGGCCGCGCCGCGGGCCGCCTCGCCGCTCGACGCGACCGTCGAGGTACCCGGCTCGAAGTCCCTGACCAACCGCTACCTCGTGCTTGCCGCCCTGGCGACCGGACCGGGCCGGCTGCGCGGGGCGCTTCGCTCGCGGGACACCCTGCTGATGGCGCAGGCACTGCGGACGCTCGGCGTCGGGCTCGAGGACTCCCCGGGCGCGGACCCCGACCTGCTGATCACGCCCGCCCGGCTGCGCGGCCCGGCCACGATCGACTGCGGCCTGGCCGGAACCGTGATGCGCTTCCTGCCCGCGGTGGCCGCACTGGCCGACGGGGCCGTGCTGTTCGACGGCGACGCGGGCGCGCGGGTACGCCCGATGGGCCCGGTCCTGAACGCGCTGCGCGCGGCCGGGGTGCCGATCCGCGACACCGGGGTGGGCGGTCACCTGCCGTTCACGGTGACCGGACGTGGTTCGGTGCGCGGCGGCTCGATCGACGTGGACGCCTCGGCATCGAGCCAGTTCGTCTCGGGTCTGCTGCTCGCCGCCGCGCGCTTCCAGCAGGGACTCACCCTGCGCCACACCGGCGCCACGCTGCCCAGCAAGCCGCACATCGACATGACCGTGCAGGTGATGCGGGACGCCGGGGTCGTCGTCGACGACTCGCGGCCCGCCATCTGGCGCGTGGCCCCGGGCCCGATCGCCGCCCGGGACGTGCGGGTCGAACCGGACCTGTCCAACGCGGGCGCGTTCCTCGCGGCCGCTCTCGTCGCGGGCGGCACGGTCCGCGTCCCGGGCTGGCCGGCGAGCACCACCCAGCCGGGCGCGCTGCTGCCGGGGATCCTCGAACGGATGGGCGCCACCACCCGGCTCGACGGCGACGTGCTCGCGGTCACCGGGACCGGCGTCGTGCACGGCCTCGATCTGGACCTGCGCGCCGCCGGCGAGCTCGCGCCCACCATCGCCGCGCTCGCCGCGCTGGCCGACTCACCGACCCGGCTGCGCGGGATCGGGCACCTGCGGGGCCACGAGACCGACCGGCTCGCGGCGCTCGCGATGGAGATCACCCGCCTCGGCGGGCAGGCCGAGCAGACCTCCGACGGGCTCGTGATCACCCCGCGACCGCTGCACGCCGGCACCGTGCGGACCTACCACGACCACCGGATGGCCACCGCCGGTGCCCTGCTCGGCCTGCGCGTGCCCGGCGTGCTCGTGGAGAACGTCGCCACCACGGCCAAGACGCTGCCGGACTTCGTCGGCATGTGGCACCGGATGCTGGGCTGAGCCGGGCGATGAGCAACCGATGAGCCCCGCCAGGCGCAACCTCGACGAGTCCGACATCCGGGTCCGGCCCAACCGGCGCGGCACCCGCCCGCGGACCAAGCAGCGACCCGAGCACACCGACGCGATCATCGCGATGGTGACCGGCGTCGACCGCGGCCGGTACACGCTGCTCGTCTCGGAGGGCGAGCCCGACGAGCACCGGGCGGTCGCGATGAAGGCGCGCGAGCTGGGCCGCCAGCGGGTCGTGCCGGGCGACCGGGTCGACGTCGTCGGGGACGTGTCGGGCGAGCCCGGCACCCTGTCGCGGATCGTGCGCATCGAGGAACGCTCGACCGTGCTGCGGCGCTCCGCGGACGACACGGACGCCATCGAACGGATCATCGTGGCCAACGCCGACCAGCTGGTCATCGTCACCGCGCTGGCCGACCCGGAGCCCCGGACCCGCATGATCGACCGCTGCGTGGTGGCCGGCTACGACGCGGGCATGGACGTGCTGCTGTGCCTGACCAAGGCCGACCTGGCAGACCCGGCCGAGCTCATCGCGATGTACGCGCCGATCGGGGTCGCGGTCGTCGTGACGCGGCGCGGGGAGGGCGGGCGGCTCGAGGCGCTCGAGGACGTGCGCCACGCGCTCGCCGGGCGCACCTCGGTGCTCGTCGGGCACTCCGGGGTCGGCAAGTCCACCCTGGTCAACGCCCTCGTGCCGGACGCCTTCCGCGCGGTCGGCATCGTCAACGACGTCACCGGCCGGGGGCGCCACACGTCGAGCTCGGCCATCGCGCTGCGGATGGCCGCGGTCGACGGCGAGGCGCCGGGCTGGATCGTCGACACGCCGGGCGTGCGCTCGTTCGGCCTCGCCCACGTCCTGCTCGAGCACCTGCTCGCGCCGTTCGGCGACCTCGCGGGCGTCGCCGAGGCGTGCCCGCGCGGCTGCACGCACGCCGACGACGCCCCGGACTGCTGCCTCGACGAGTGGATCGAGGCGAGCGGCGACGACGAGACCCGCTCCGCGCGGGCGGCCCGGGTGGAGAGCTTCCGCCGCCTGCTGTCGAGCCGCAAGGGCACCATCGGCGCACCCGACACCCCCGAGCGCGACTCGCGCTGAGGCGCCCCGGCGTCGGAGAGTCTGCACGCGCGCCGGTAGCGTGGGGCCCATGACCATCCGATCGGGCTACGACGATGACCTGCGCCTCGCCCACGTGATCGCCGACCAGGTCGACTCCGTGACCATGTCCCGCTTCAAGGCGCTGGACCTGCGGATCGAGACCAAACCCGACGCCACCCCCGTCTCCGACGCCGATCGCGCGGCCGAGGAGTGCGTGCGCTCCCAGCTGGCCCGTGCCCGGCCACGCGACGCGGTGCACGGCGAGGAGTTCCCGGACACCGGGCACGGTCCCCGGCAGTGGGTGATCGACCCGATCGACGGCACGAAGAGCTTCATCCGCGGCGTGCCCGTCTGGGCGACCCTCATCGCGCTCCTCGACGCCGGCGAGCCCGTCATCGGTCTGGTCAGCGCGCCCGCCCTCGGGCGGCGCTGGTGGGCCGCGAACGGCTCGGGCGCGTGGACCGGCAAGTCGCTCGCCGCCGCGACCCGGATGCACGTCTCGGGGGTCGGGGACCTCGCGGACGCGTCGCTGTCCTACTCCAGCCTGACCGGCTGGGAGGAGCGCGGGCGCCTCGAGAACTTTCTCGACCTGACCCGCAAGGTCTGGCGCACGCGCGCCTACGGCGACTTCTGGTCCCACATGATGGTTGCCGAGGGCTCGGTCGACCTCTCCTGCGAGCCCGAGCTCGCGCTGCACGACATGGCCGCGCTGGTGCCGATCGTGAACGAGGCCGGCGGGCGCTTCACGTCGATCGCGGGGGTGCCGGGACCGTTCGGCGGCTCGGCGCTGGTCTCGAACGGGCTGCTGCACGACGCCGCCCAGCAGATCCTCGAGCCGCTCGCCGACTGACGGTAGAAATTCCCGTAACGTCCGAGCGTTGACGTCCTATAGG
>NZ_DATCNW010000133.1:0-18414 GCF_036565025.1 Pengzhenrongella sp. | reverse complement strand
GGAGGGGCCTCAACCGCCGCAAGCGGCGAGGCAACGAACGTCGTGTCGGGCAGATCTCATGACCGCCAGCGGGCAACTTTCATGTCCGCCACCGGGCAACTATTTGGCCGCCTCCGGGAAGTTTCTCGTGTCCGCTGTCAGACTCGTGCGTCGTCGCCGTCGAAGGCGGTGACAGCCAGTGCGCGCCCTTCTGCGAGCCACCAGGCCCAGAACGACGCGATGCCGTCGTCCTGGCGTGCACGGACCTGCTCAGGGGACGGCCGACGCCGAAAGAGACTCACGGCTGGCCACCGTAGTCGAGGGCAACGCTGAAGAAAGCGTCCTCGCGTGGAACGTGCAGGCGACTTCTAGGACTGACAAGCAGATCGGCGAACGGAGACGTGCGCCCCGGGAACGCCGTCGGCGGCGGGTGCATCCGCGGTCCGCACGGGACACCCGCCACCGCTCGGTCGCTACCGACTCAGCGCGGCCTTCTCGGCGATCGCCATGTCCGTCCACTCGGCGATCCGGGCCTGCTGCAGCGGGGTCTTGCGGTTGACGTACCAGGCCGCGCCCACCGCGAGGAACCAGACCGGCGCCACGAACAGTCCGAGGCGCGTGTCGGCGGCCTGCGCCAGTGCCACCAGGACGAACACGAAGAACGCCAGCACGACGTAGGGCATGAACCGCGAGCCGGGCATCTTGAACGACGACGCGGCGTGCAGGTGCGGGCGGCGTCGGCGGAACACGATGTAGCTGATCAGGATCATGGACCAGGTGAACATGGTCAGCACCGAGGCCACCGAGGTCACGACCGTGAAGGCGACGATGACGGAGTCCCCGGAGTACAGCAGCACGATTCCGGCCAGCAGGAACGTGCACGAGAACAGCAGCGCGTTCTGCGGGACCTTGCGGATGCTCAGCCGGCCGAACGCCTTCGGCGCGTTGCCGTCCTGCGCCAGCCCGTACATCATCCGGGAGGTCGAGTAGATCCCGGAGTTGGCGCTCGAGGCGGCAGAGGTGATCACCACGAGGTTGATGACGACGGCGGCGATGCCCAGCCCCGCGAGGGTGAACATCCCGATGAACGGGCTGCTTCCGGGGTCGATCGTGCGCCACGGGTTGACCGCGATGATGACGACCAGAGCGCCCACGTAGAACAGGATGATCCGCACCGGAATGGAGTTGATGGCCCGCGGGAGGGTCTTCTCGGGATCCTTGGTCTCCGCCGCCGCGGTACCCACGAGTTCGATTCCGGCGAAGGAGAAGATGGCGATCTGGAAGCCGAGGATGAAACCGAACATCCCGTGCGGGAACATCCCGCCGTCGTTCCAGAGGTTGCTCAGGCTCGCCACGGCGCCGTCGGGCGAGGTGAAGTGGTTGGCGATCATGACGCCCCCGGTGATGATCATCGCCACGATGGCGACGACCTTCACGATGGCGAACCAGAACTCGGCCTCGCCGAACGCCTTGACCGTGGGCAGGTTGAGCAACAGCAGGACCAGGGGCGTGACCAGGGCCGGGATCCACAGTGGCGTGCCCGGCGCGAGGACCGTGAGGTAGCCGGAGATCGCCACGATGTCGGCGACGCCGGTCACGACCCAGAAGAACCAGTAGGACCACCCGGTGAAGAACCCGGCCCACGGGCCGAGCAGGTCCCCGGCGAAATCGCTGAAGGACTTGTACCGGAGGTCGGAGAGCAGGATCTCGCCCATCGCCCGCATGACGAAGAAGAGCATGAACCCGATCGTCATGTACACGATGATCACGGAGGGCCCGGCCAGCGAGATGATCTTGCCCGAGCCCATGAACAGGCCGGTGCCGATGGCGCCGCCGATGGCGAGCAGCTGGATGTGACGGTTGCCCATCGCGCGGGCCAGCCGCGGCTCGCCGTCGTGCCTCGAGGGTCTGGCGATGGTGGTTTCGGCGGCGCTCGCCGCGGAATCCCCTGTTTGACGTGCGGACATAGAACTTCCTTCTGCATAGCGAAGCTTGGCGACGTGTTGGGATCCGCCGGTCAGCACGACCCGCGGATCAGAGCTCAGCCGAGGAGCGAGGCCGCGTCCTTGGCCGGGAGGCCGTGCGCCTCGGCGACGGCCTCGTTGTACAGCGCGCCGTCGTGGGTGGTGAGGCCTGCGGCGAGCGCCGGGTCGGCGGCGAGGGCGTCCTGCCATCCCTTGGACGCCAGGGCAGTCAGGAACGGGAGGGTCGCGTTGGTCAGCGCGCGGGTCGAGGTGACCGGGACGGCGCCGGGCATGTTCGCCACGCAGTAGAAGACCGAGCTGTGCACCGCGAACGTCGGGTCGGCGTGCGTGGTCGCCCGGGTGGACTCGAAGCACCCACCCTGGTCGACTGCGATGTCCACGAGCACCGACCCCGGGCGCATCCGGCTGACCAGGCTGTCGGTCACCAGCCGCGGTGCGCGCGCACCGGGCAGCAGCACCGCGCCGATGACGAGGTCGGCGCCGACGACCTCCTGCTCGAGGGTGTACGCGCTGGACGCAAGGGTCCGCACCCGGCCACCGAACGCGACGTCGAGCTCGCGCAGCTTGGGCAGCGACACATCCAGGATCGTCACCTCGGCGTGCATCCCGAGCGCGATCTCGGCCGCGTGACGACCGGCCACGCCGCCACCGATGACGACGACCTTGCCCGGCGGCACTCCGGGGACCCCACCGAGCAGCACTCCGGAGCCGCCCCCGCTCTTCATGAGGTGGTACGCGCCCACCTGCACCGAGAGCCGCCCGGCGACCTCGCTCATCGGCGCCAGCAACGGGAGCGACCCGTCCGGGAGGATGACCGTTTCGTACGCGATCGACGTCGTGCCGGCGTCGAGCAGCGCGTCGGTGCCCGGGCGGTCGGCCGCGAGGTGCAGGTAGGTGAACAGGATCAGGTCCTCGCGCAGGTACTGGTATTCCGACGCGATCGGTTCCTTCACCTTGCAGACCAGGTCCGCGCTGGCCCACACCTCCGCTGCACTGGCGAGGATCGTGGCACCGGCATCCGCGAAGGCGGTATCCGTGATCGCCGACCCGGTCCCCGCCCCGGACTGCACGAGCACGTCATGGCCCGCCGCCACCAGCTGATGGACGCCTGCCGGGGTGATCGCCACCCGGTACTCGTGGTTCTTGATCTCTGTCGGGATTCCGATGCGCATGGGTGACTCCCAGATTGGAGGCTCGTCACCGGCGTCGTCGACGGTGGCTGGCCGCCTACTCTGGCGTGGGCTGGGTCACAGCGTCGAATTGTGCGCCTGCCGTTCCGGGTTTCGGATCGCAGATATTCGCCTGACAGCCAACCTGGCTCTCGAATATTCGGGGCAACCCGACTCGCTGCCGCCGACGCCGGCAAATGTTCGGCCAGCGACTTCCAAATACACGCGCCGCGAATCTCAAATCATGAGACAGGCGGGCGCGTCCAGAGGCGTTCCCAGCTGCGAGCGACGAGCGGGCACTGACGGCGATGTGGAGATCTCGGCAGCACGCGGTGCCGGCTGGCGGCGGGCGGTGCAACGCCGATGCTTGTCGGTTGTCGATCAAAGCGAGAGGCGTGTCAGCTCCCCGACGAGAGCCGCAGCATCCGTGACCGCACGTTCTGCCTGCGGCCGTGTGCAGAATCCCCCGTACTGAAGAAGTGTCTTGTCGCTGAGCAACCGGGTGAGCTTCGACGCGAGGGCCGGTCCAGAGCCCGATACCCGCTTGAGCATCGCGGCAGCCTCACGATGGTCGGCTCCGGCGGCGCGTTGACCCAGAGCATGCCCGCACAGAGCATCGGCCGCGGCGATCGCCGCACTCACCGCATTCGATGCCGCAACCTGAGCCTCAGACGATGGCCCCGGGTCGTGGAGGCACATCTCAAGTCGCTCGAAAGACACCTGAAGGTGTTCACGGGCCGTCGCTGCACGCTGGCGCACGTCCGCTGCGGTCATCGTTGCGACTTGCCTCACGAGGACGCCTTGATGTAGCGGCGAAGGTCCGGACCTTGGAACGTCACCGCGTCCGACAACCACGACGCAATCATTGGGTCGCCTTCTTCGATGAGTTGGTCAAGTTGCGAGCGCGTCGCCGCATAGACATTGCACTCATTGCCGGTTGCTGCCTCAACGCCGTCTATGAGAGTCGACACAAGACCATCGACGGCCTCCTCTCTCATGTCGTCTGGTGCGATGAGCACGACGTCGATATCCGAGTCGGGCCGGCTGTCACCGCGAGCAACCGACCCGTACAGCGCGATGGTGAGTCGCTCGCGATCCTGCTTGTCGCGGATCAGCATGTCGATGAACTTGATGATGCGCCTCTGCAAGAGGAGCACGATCTGGTCGGCATCGGACATGAGTAGCGCGACAGCCGGCCAGAGAAGGTGGTCTCCGTTGGCGCTGTACAGGATCGCCGGAGGCACCGGTTCCGCGATCACGAATCCCGACGCGAGGAGCCTGTGAAGCGCACGCCGCACGCCTTCGACGCTCACATTCGGAATCAAAGCCGCGATGCGTGAGCCGCTGAGCGGCATGTCAGTGCGTGCGAGGACCTGCAAGACGCGACCCTCGACAGAGGGGATCACAGTACTGATCGGGTTGCTCATGTCCACGATCGCAGCGTACCTCCAACTATCGTTGCATATCTACAGATCGAGTTGTAGATCTCCCTCTATCTTTGCAGGCATGCTCGGCGCACTCCGGTGCCAACGTCAGGGGAGGTGCCTGCGGGGATCTACCTGCTCACGCCGATCGGTGCGGCGGCCTCGTGACGGTCGCGCCGCTTGCGATCAGGGACTTCGAGCCTCATCGGGTTCGCCCGCTCGTTGCGGACGCAGTTTCTCGCAATCGCCGGTCCGGTCGTGGGTCCCACAGCGCTTCCTCTGGCGATCGCGTGGAAGACACCGAGCGGAGGGCGTGGGATTCGAACCCACGAGAACGGGTTGTCCCGCTCCAACGGTTTTCAAGACCCTAGACCTAGAGAATAAGTGTGCAGGTCACAGGCTTGTGGACCCTTCGACAACTGGATCATGTTAGTAGCGTGTTAGTTGCCGTCAGTCGATACCATCCCCGGGAGGGCTGGCGTCAAGCATGCGCTCACGGCGCTCAGCGTCGACGAACGCAGACACGCCGTCTGCGGTCGCACTTCGCGCCGTAACTCCTGACCGGACTTCCGCAGAGGGCGAGACCCCGTCACGTCGCCGTCACTGACCTGACGCCAGTACACGCGCCTGGTCGCGCGCCGGGGTGTCGAAGGCGGTGGCAACCGCCCCGTCTTCGGGTTCCTCGACGCCGAACGATGCGGCGATTTCGGCCCAGTCGCGGGTGGCAACCTCGACCGCGACGACGATCTCACCCGCTTCGTCGTCGGTAAGGCCAAAGAACCCCGCCTGTCCGATCAGTTCGTCAACGTCTCTGGTGGCGCCGGATCCGTCCAGGCTGATCGCTGTGGAGTCCACCGGCCGCCCAGAGGGGAACGGGTTGATGTCAAACGCGGGCGACAAGCGCCAACCACTCTCCGCTCGAAGGAATCCGTGATTCTTCATGTGGTCGTCCACGTTGTTGATCAACAGGCTCAGCACGATCCTGCGAAACAGCTCCGTTCGATCCGCGGCCGGCTCGCCGCTGTGGTCTCCGAGGATGTCCGCAAGCTCGACGTAGGAAACCGCAGTGCCGTCGACCTTCTCGACCATGGAGTGCGCCGACATGTACCCAACCCTGCGTCCGTCGTCTCGGCGGTCGAAACGGTCGACAACGAGCACTGAGGAGTCCGCGTCAAGGCGGTACACGGCGAACTTGGGTACGGATACGCCTGCGCGCCGCGCAAGCTCGAGCGCGGTGGCCTCCCATGCCTGCACGTCCCAGGTGTCCTCGGTGCTGGGCAGTTTGGCGAGCGCGAGGCGCCCGCTCTCCGTACGCACTGTGACCTTCGGGCGGGCACCTCCCATGGAGGTTCCGGCACGGGTGAGCAACTCGAGGTCGGAATCCGTGCTGCGGTCGCGCGACTGGCGTCGGCCTGCGGCGACGAGGTCATCCAGATCGACCAGGGTGGGCACGTCTCCCCGACCGGCGCTGAGAAACGACTCGCCGCCGTCGTCGGAGAACCGAAGTGCACCGTGCCTTGTCTCGTCTCGCGCCATGAGGATGAAGTCGCCCGCGTTCAACGACCTGATCCGTCGGCTCTCGCGTCGGGCGTCCCTGCGTTCGGCGGCGAACAGCAGGTTCTGACCCCAGCGGTCTGGCCCGGTGTCAGCGATCGCGCCTGGGATGACCCGCTGCCCGGAGGCGATCCTCACGCCCAGACCTCGGGGTAGTTCCGGGGACAAGTCGTAGGCCGCAGGCGCCGAGAGCCAGGAGTCGGCGTACCGGAAGGTCGTGGAGACCAGCACCCCGCCTTCGTTGCTATTGAAGGACACGGTGCCAACGGGGACCGTCCGCCCGTCCGCCAGGTCGCAGAAAGTGCCGACTGTGCGGCTCACTGGATCTCTTGGTGCGGGCGCCGGACCCGCACACGCTGCGGCAGGCTCTCATCGGCGTGGAGCCGGCCGAGGTCTGTGGTCATGGGGTCGGTCGCCTGGACGACCGCGTCCGACTGTCCGAGGACGCGCAGCACGGCCATCACGTTGTCCAGGCGGGCGGTGCCCTCTCCCCGCTCAACCGACCGGAGGGTGGCGCGGGTAACGCCAGCACGCTCGGAGAGGAGTTCGGCTGTGACGCCCTGAATCTTGCGCATGCGCGCGACGTTCGCACCGAAGGCGCGCAAGTCCCGCTCAGTGCGGACCGATCGCAGCTTGGACATCGAGGACACCTCCGCTAATGAGAGACAAGAGTATCACTACAACCGGTTACCGGAACCTTCAGATGCCATTAGTGGACGTTTCGGCCGGGGGCCTCGATCTCCGCGCCGTCGAACGCCCGGTGGATCAGCGTGTTATCGAGCGACTTCGAGATGTACCCACCCCTCTGCGCCGTGAACACGAGGTCGGCGTTGACCACGGCGTACCGGGATGCGCGGCGCGCCAGCCGGCGCCGCTTCGCGTCAGGATCAGGAAGCGGCGTCCGGGTATGCCTGAGCTCGGCGAGCTCAGCAGCCAGGCCCTTGCTGATCGGAACCGTTCTCCGCTGATGGCTCTTCGTGTCCGTGTCGATGTACCAGCCGCCATCGCGCCGGTACGGACACCCCACCCAGCGGAGGGCGTGGGATTCGAACCCACGAGAACGGGGTTGTCCCGCTCCAACGGTTTTCAAGACCGTCTCTTTCGGCCGCTCAGACAGCCCTCCCGTACGCAGGCATTGTGCCGCACCGTGAGCGCCGTCGGGCCCGCCTCGCCTGTGAGGCGGGATGTCAGCGTCCGGAGAGCTGCGCCATCGCAACCTGGACGAGCTGGATCAGCGCCTGCTTGGTCGCCGCGCGGGACCGCGCGTCGATGTAGAACACCGGCACGTGGGCCGGGATCTGCAGCGCCTCACGGACGTCGTCGAGCTGGTGCCTGGCGATTCCGTCGAAGCAGTTGACGCCGACGACGAACGGGATGCCGCGGCTCTCGAAGTAGTCGATCGCGGGGAAGCACTGATCGAGTCGGTCGGTGTCCACGAGCACGACGGCGCCGATCGCGCCGCGCACCAGGTCGTCCCACATGAACAGGAAGCGGTCCTGACCGGGCGTGCCGAACAGGTACAGCCACAGCGCACCCGGCAGCACGATGCGGCCGAAGTCCATGGCGACCGTGGTCGTCGTCTTGCGCGCGGTGCGCCCGCCGGCGTCGTCGACGCCGACCGAGTGCTCCGTCATGGCCGCCTCGGTGTTGAGCGGCTCGATGTCTGAGATGGAACCGATGAAAGTCGTCTTGCCGACCGCGAAACCACCCGCGACGACGATCTTGACGACCGTAGGAGCGACTTTCGCGCTCACGGGATTGGGACGCACCAGCGCGGTGTCAGAGGGCCGAAATGCCATTGAGAACACTCTCCAGCAGGGACAGGGCAGAGGACGATCCGGTCCGGACGTCCACCGGGGTCGAGAGGTGGACGCACACGTAGTTCGCGTCCGCAAGGTCGGCCACGATGACACGGACGACCCCGATGGGTAGGTGCAGCAGCGCCGACAGCTCGGCGACGGTGACGTACGTCTGGGGCGCGTGCTCCAGGATTGCCCGCTTCTCAGTCGGCAGACCGAGCACGGCCGTGTCCCTGGCCAGGACCTCGACGAGCGCTTCGAGCGGCATGCCGAGCGTCGCGGAATGCACGCGGCCACCGGTGACGGCATACGGCCGGACCGATCGGGTCTCGCGCTCCACGGCGATCATCTGTCCTCAGCCGACGGGGGCACGAGTTTGCCCGTCGATCGGGAGCAGGCCGCGCATCTCGGTGATGAGCTGCGGCGTCAGGGTCGCCTCGGTCCGCGAGATGAGCATCGCCATCTCGTAGCCGATCAGACCGACGTCGCAGCTCGTGTCCGCGACGACGGAGAGGACCGAGCCGTTGGACACGCTCATGAGGAACAGGAACAGGTCGTCCATCTCGACGATGGCCTGCCGGACCTCGCCGGCCTGCAGCTGACGCGCGGCCCCGCGGGTCAGGCTGGACATGCCGGACACGATCGCGGCGAGCTGGTCGCCGCTCGTGCGATCGAGCTGTTCGGACATGGCCATGAGCAGACCGTCCGCGGAGACCACCATGGTGTGGCGGCTCCCCGGTACGGTCCGGACGAAGTTGTCCAGGAGCCAGCCGAAGTTGGCTGCCTCGGTGCTGAGCTCTGTCACTCTTCCTCCTTGTGTCGGTGCGGAACTGGCGGTGGGGCTGGTCGCGGCGCTCACAGTGCTTGCGCCGGGGTCTGGTCATGGACCCCGCTGCCCGACGACGGCTCGCCGTCGGCCGCGGGGGGAGTCTTGGCGGCGACCTCGGCGGCGAATCGGCCGCGGTTGGTCCCCGCCTGGAACTTCGACAGCCGGGCGCGCAGCTGATCCGCGTCCCGCTCGGTGGGGACGGCGGAGTCGGGCGACGCGATCGCGCCGGGGATGGCCACCGGGACGCGACGCTGCAGGCTCTCTTTCCGGTCGGGCGTCGCGGCGACCGCGCTCGGCCGGTAGGCCACGAGCTGGCCGAGCTCGGCGAGCGCCTGCTCCTGGATGTCCGAGCGGAGCGCGAGCATCCTGGCGGCACCGTCGTCCAGGGCCCCGAGCGACGGCGCTCGGTGGGGGGCCGGCTCGGGCGCCGGCGTCGGCACCTGAGCCAGGCCCGCACGGTCCCGATGGCCGGACCGGTCGACGGCGTCGTGGTGGGCCACCGAGGCGGGCACTGCCTCGACGTGCGGGTGCGGGGCCTGCTCGTCCGCCGGCGAGTGCTCCGGCTTGAACGGGGTGGTCCGGTAGTTCGGCTGCTGCTCGAGGATGTCGCGCTGCGGGGTCCAGCGGGGCACCGCGGGCACGGCAGGTTGCGGAGCCGCGCTCGCCGGCGCGGCCGCACGCGTGCCGCGGTGACGGTCTGCGCCCGAGGTCTTGCTCGGCGGGACTGCCGACACCGGCGTGTCGCCCGACGTCGGCGGCGGGGTGAGGGGTCCAGGGGCATGGCGCCGTCCCCTGCCGAACAAGCCGTGCCGAACCGGGGCTTCGGCCGCGGCCACCGGGAGCGGGCTCTCCGGGGCGGGCGCTGCCGGAGCGGCGGCGGAGGTCGGGGCCCACGCCACCGGGATCGGGGCGGGGGGTGTCGGGGGGATGTGGGCAGGCTCGGCAGGGGTGGGGGCGAGCGCGACGGGAATCGGCGCCGGCTCCTCGGCGACGGCCGGCGCGATGATCTCGGCAACCGGCGACGGAACGGGCTCGTTCGCGGGGAGCGGTGCCGCACCGGCGAGGTCCTTCGGCTTCTGCCGGAACCAGGCGCGCGGGGCAGCAGAGGGGCCGGCGACCGGGGCGGCGACTGGGGCGGCATCGACCTCGGCGACCGGTTCGAGGACCTCGGCAACCGGTGCCGGTTCGGCGGTCTCCGCGACCGGGCGAGGATCGAGCGCCTCGTCGCGGGCGGGCAGAGCCTCCGCGACCGGGCTCGGGTCCGCAAGCTCGGCGGCCCTCGCGAGCTCGAAGAGCCGCGCGAGGGACACCGGCTCGAAGGTCTCCGCGGTCTCCGCGATTTCGGCGACCTCGGCGGACGGCTCGGGCGCTGCCTCGGGCTTGACGATCTCCGGCCCTCCGGGCACCGGCTCAGCGGCCTGTGCATCCTCAGGTTCCGTGACCGGCGCCGCGTGCCGACGGCGCCGGAAGAGTCCACGCCGCACGTACTCCGGTACGACGTGCAGTGAAGCAGCCTCGGGCGGGGCGGATTCCGCCGCGGGCCGTTCCGAGACGACGTCGTCCGAAGACGCCTCGGGCTGGGCGGATTCCGCCACCGACCCCGGCACCTCGGCCTGAACGCGATCAGCATCGTGGGCCGGCTCGACGAACTCCGCCTGCTGCCACGAGGCCGCCGCCGACGTCGACTCCCAGGTCACCGCCGGCGAATCGGGTTCGACGTCCTGCGCGGACCAGTCGGTGGCCCAGTGCTCGGCCCCCTGCCTCGCGGCACCGCGCCAACCAGGAGCGTGCGTCTCGTCCAGCGGGTGGGCAGAGGTGGGCTCGACCGCGGGCTCGACCTCGACCGCGGGCACATCCGGCGAGAGCTCGTACACAACGGGCTCCGGCACGGCGTGGGAGTCGTCGGCGGCAAGTTCGGGCACGGCGTAGTCGCCGAAATCGGCGGGCCCGGCGTCGAAGGAGTCGTACCTGTACGCAGCGGGCTGCGGCTCGGCGTGGGCGTCGACGTCCGCGGGCTCCGGCACGGCGTGGGCGTCGGCGTCGGCGGGCTCCGGCACGGCGTGGGCGTCGAAAGCCGCGACCGCCGTCTCGAACGTCTGCGCGGGCTCGGGATGCATCTCGTGCTCAGGTGAGCCGTGAGCGGCGTCCTCGAACGCGAACACCGGCACCCATTGTTCGCCATCGGGCGCAAGCTCGGGGACGGTGAACAGGTGAGCGAGGGCGGCCTGCGCGAACCCGTCCGGCACGATCGGGACGGGAACGCCTCCGACGCGGGAATCGCCCGGCAGGTCGGGCGACGTCGGCGCGTCCGGGGCCCGGCCGCGGAATCCGGCGAACAGCCCCTTGCGGAGCGGCTTCGGCGGAGCAGGCGCATCCGCGGGGCTGTCGGCGGCAGGGTTCTCGGCGGCAGGGTTCTCGGCGGCAGGGTTCTCCGCGACGGGGTTCTCAGCGACGGGGTTCTCCGCGACCGGGCTCTCGGCGGCAGAGTTCTCGGCGGCAGAGTTCTCGGCGGCAGGGTTCTCGGCGGCAGGGTTCTCGGCGGCAGGGTTCTGCGCAGCGGGGCTCTCGGCAGGGCTCTCCGCGGCCGGGCTCTCGGCAGGGATCCCGACGACAGAGCTCTCGACGCTGGGCCCCGCGACGACCGAGGTCGGGGCGATCGGACTCTCGTCCGCCGCGCTCTCCTGCGCCGCGCTCCGGTCCGCCGCAATCCCCTCAGCAGGGCTCTCGGCCAAAGGGGTCGGGGTCGCGACGAAGTCCGCATAGGGGTCGTCGAACGGCTCCTCCCGCTGGACCACGGACCGCCTGCGGCTCGGGAGCAGCGATCCGCCGTCATCCGCGGACGTGGGCGGCACCCAACGGTCGACGGGCACCGACAGCTCGGCGGAGAGCGGCATCTCGATGAGCTTCGGCAGCACAATCGCGCGTCCGTCCGCGCCCAGAGTCCCGGACGCGAAATCGCCGTCGTGCGCGCGTCGACGCGGGAGGCCGCCGGACGTCTCGCCGTCGGTCAGCGCGTCGAGGTCGACGGGCTCCGCCGCGGGCGCCTCGAACATGCTGACCGGGAAGCGGACGATGGCGAGGGTGCCGAGCCCGTCCGGGCTCTGCGCGAGCGTGACCTGCGTGTCCAGACGGGCCGCCAGGCGGCCCACGACGTAGAACCCGAGCCGCTGGGCCCCGAACACGTCCCCGGCGGCGCTCGAGTGGATCTTCCCCTGGGCGACGGCGAGCTCGGCGTCGGACATCCCGAGGCCGTGGTCCCGCACGACGACCTGCAGGTACCCGCCATCGGTGGACGTGACCACCTCGACCGGGGTGCCGGGCTCCGAGAAGACGGTCGCGTTCTCGAGCAGTTCCGCGAGCAGGTGCGCGGCGGCGAGCGAGCTGAACCCGAACATCAGCGGATCGGCTCCCACGTCGAGCTGGATCCGGTCGTACTGCTCGATCTCGGACGCTGCCGTGCGAACCACGTCGGACAGCGGCATCGACTCGCGCATCCGGCGCCCGGACTCGATCCCGGCGAGCACGAGCAACGACTCCGCGTTCCGGCGCATCCGGGTCGCCAGATGATCGAGGCGGAACAGGCTCGACAGGATGCCCGGGTCCTCCTCGGTCCGCTCGAGCTCGTCGATGAAGGAGATCTGCCGGTTGAGCAGGATCTGGTCGCGCCGGGCGACGTTGACGAACATCTCCGCGATCGAGCCGCGCAGCGCGGCCTGCTGCTGGGCGACCTGGATCGTGGTGGCGTTGACGGCGTTGAACGCGCCCGCGAGGGCTCCGAGCTCGTCGGTCGAGGTCACCGGGATCTGGGTGAGGGAGAACTGCGGGCCCTCGCCGGGCACCAGGACCTGCTCGACGAGCAGCGGAAGCTGCTCGCGCACGTCCCCCACCGCCTTGGTGAGGCGGCGCAGCGGCACCACGATCTCGCGCACCACGAGCAGCGCGATGAGGACGGAGAGCAGCACGGCGACGAGGGTCGCGATGATCGTCGCGGTCGCCCGCTGGACGGCGCGCTGCTCGTTCCCCGCGGCCATCGCGACGTTCCGGGCGCCGAGCTTGTCGCGCACCGTCGTGATCTCGCGGAGCGCGCCGAGCGAGTTCTCCTGGTACGACGTCGGGTCGATCGCGGTGACGGCACTCGCGCTGCCCGAGGAGAGCACCAGGCGTTGGCCGACGTACGCGTCGGCGAGCGACCCGAGCCGGATGCCGCTCAGCCGCACCTGTGCGAGTGCCGTCCGGGCCTGGGTGTACGCGTCGGTGTCGAAGGTGATCCTGGGTGCGAGCTCGAGCACGGCCGCCGGGTCGCCCCGGCCGTCGGCGATCAGCCGCAACGCCTCGGGAAGCTCACGAGCCAGCCCCTCTCCGGACCGATTCACCAGGCAGTACGCATTCAGGCGGCTCGCCAGCTCGCGATCTTGCAGGGCGTCCGCGAGCACCGCGCCCTGTTCCACGTGGAACCCGATGATCGAGCTGTACTGGCTGTCGATGACCTTTCCCGGCAGCAGCGCCCCGTCGACCTGCTTGCGCAGGGCGGGCAGGCTCTGGCGGGCCAGCCGGGTCTGCGAGACGGACTGCAGCACGCCGGGTCCGAGCGGTCTGACGTCGATCGAGCTCATGGCGGACTCCAGGCGGGCCGCGCGCAGATCCGTCGCCGCTCGCGCCGCCTCGAGAGCCGCGGTTCCAGCGGCCGGGTCCTGGGCGAGCGCGAGGGACTCCCGCCGTTCGGTCTGCAACGCCTGGGTGAAGGCTCCGACGTCGTCGGTCGTGCCGATGAGCGCATCGACGGCGCCGGCGACGTTGGCCGCGCTGATCGCCTGCCACGAGATGATCGAGGCGGCGCCGAACAGGACGAGCACGGGTACAGCGAGAGCGGCAAGTACCTTTCCCCGGATGCCCAGCCTGTGCAGCATTGCGTCCCCTCTCCGTCACGTCGGGCGCGATGCGCCGACCACCAGCCCGGCGCAGAGCGCCAACGGCTACCCCGACCGCGCGGTGGGGGTTCCCGCCTGAGTCTCATCGGCTCTCGACCGGAGGTGATGAGAGCAACGGGGGCGCCCGTTCTCGGCGCAGCGGGCCTTGGCGGGTCCGGCTCGGTGCTGGTCTACGCTCCTCGGCGTGCGAGCCATGACGATCTCAACGCCCGGCGGCCCCGACGTGCTCGTCGAGAGCGAGCTCCCCGATCCCGTACCGGGGCCCGGGGAGGTGCTGATCGACGTCGTCGCCGCGGGAGTGAACCGCGCCGACCTCCTGCAGCGCCAGGGCAGCTACCCGCCGCCGCCGGGCGCACCGCCCTGGCCCGGCCTCGAGGTCTCCGGGACGGTCGGCGCCGTCGGTCCGGGGGTCGCCGGCTGGACCGTCGGGATGCGGGTATGTGCCCTGCTCAGCGGGGGTGGTTACGCCGAACGGGTGACGGCGCCGGCGGGCGCGCTGCTGCCCGCGCCGCCCGGCCTGGACCTGGTCGACGCCGCCGCGCTGCCCGAGGCGGTGTGCACCGCCTGGTCGAACCTGGTCGACGTCGGCCGGCTGCGCGCGGGTGAGTGGGTGCTCATCCAGGGCGGGTCGGGCGGGGTCGGTTCGATCGCGATCCAGCTCGCCGTCGCGCTCGGCGCCCGCGTGGCGACGACCGCCGGCGGGCCCGAGCGGGCCGCCCGCTGCGCCGAGCTCGGTGCCGAGCTCGTCATCGACCACCGGACGCAGGACGTCACCGCCGCCGTGCTCGACGCGACCGACGGCCGGGGCGTCGACGTCGTGCTCGACGTCCTCGGGGCCGGCGCGCTGAGCGCCAACCTCGCGGCGCTCGCCCTCGGCGGCCGGCTCGTGGTGATCGGGATGCAGCGCGGGCGGCGCGCCGAGCTGGACCTCGGCGTGCTCCTGACGCGACGCGCCTCGATCATCGGGACGATGCTGCGGTCCCGGCCCGCCGAGGAGAAGGCGGCCATCGTCACTGCGGTCCGCACCCACGTCTGGCCCATGCTGGACGACGGCCGGCTACGCCCGATCGTGCACGCCCGGCTCCCCCTGAACCAGGCCGGCAAGGCCCACGAGCTCCTCGACAAGGGCGAAGTCTTCGGCAAGCTCCTCCTCACGACGTAACCGACCCGACCCCAACCCCCAACCCCCGCGAGTTTGGCGGACGGAGGTCGGTCGGGCGGCGATCGGCGATCGGACGCCATCGGCCAGGTGGGCTGGCGGGCGGGCTGGTGACTGGCGGACGACGTCGGGCGGGCTGGGTGTAGGGCTGGGTGTATCGAGAATGCACCCTGGGTGGACGTTCGATACACCCAGCCCTACACCCACCGGTACATCCAGCCCGCGCTGAGCTGCCTCAACAAACCACCGGCCCGGCGACCCCGGCGACCCCGGCGAGAAGTCAATATCCGCCCGTCCGAAGCCGGGCGAATGGGCGGATCTTGACTTCTCGGCGGAAGGCTCTGCTGGTCAGGGGGTGGTCGGGGATTGTGGGGAACTCCGGGCCGAGGCGAGCGCGATCGCGCCCGAGACTGCGAGCAGGCCGATGCCTTCCGCGAGGGTCGGGAACTGGTGCAGGACCACCGCGCCCATGACCGCTGCCGTCGCCGGCAGCAGCGCGAGGAGCACCGCGAACGTCGCCGCGCTGACGCGGCGCAGCACGACCTGCTCGATCGCGTACGGGATGACCGACGACAGCACGGCGACCCCGAGCACGGCGAGGGCGAGCCGCCAGTCCGTCAGGACCGGCGCCGCCCCGGCGGCGAGGAACGGCGCGAACACGAGCGCCCCGGCGGTCATCGCCACCGCCAACGACGTCACGCCCGAACCCCGCACGGCGACGCGCCGCCCCAGCAGGATGTACCCGGCCCAGCAGGCGGCCGCCGCGCCGATCGCCACCAGGCCGAGCACGACGTCGGGCCCGCCGCCCCGCCGCAGCGTGGCCGAGGCGAGCAGCACCACGCCGAGCGCCGCGAGCACGACGCCCGCCCGCTCCCGCCGGCCCCGGCCGGTGATCGCCGCGACCACGACCGGGCCCAGGAACTCGATCGCGACCGCCGTCCCGAGCGGGAGGTGGTCGATCGCGATGTAGAACGTGACATTCATCGCGGCGAGCACGACACCGAAGGCGACCGCCGTCAGCAGGGTGCCGCGCGTCCAGGCCGCGCGCCACGGCCGGCGCCAGGTGAGCAGGACGGCGGCGGCGACGATGATCCGCAGCCACGCGATCGTGGCCGGGGCGATGACGGCGAAGAGGCCGACCGCGATCGCGGCGCCCAGGTACTGGGTCAGCCCGGAGACGACGAAGAGCACCGGGGCCGGCGCCCGGTCGAGGATCGAACCGGGTCGGGAAGGCACCCCCACACGCTAGTGCGCGGCGCGCCCGTTCATGGCCGTGGTCGATCTGGGGGGTCCGCGCGCCGCTCGTGAGCGGCGCGCGGACCGACCGCGTCGGTGACGACGGTCAGGGCAGGCGCCGGGTGGTTCTGTGCGGCAGCGTCCGCCGGAGCTTCACCAGCCCCCAGATAACCAGCGCCAGCGCCAGCAGGCCGAGCGCCGACAGCAGCGCCGGACGCCCGGTGACCTCCAGACTGACCGTCATCACCAGGACGACCACCGCCCAGAACCCGAAGAAGCCGATGAGGAGGTCGAAGTCCTCAGCCGATCGCTGCTTCTTGACGTTCTTCTTCGCGGCCTGCGGGTCCACTTACTTGACCGCCCCGGAAGTGAGCCCGGCGACAATCTTGCGCTGGAACACGAGCACCATGATCACCAGCGGGATCGTGACGATCGTCGCCGCCGCCATGACCGCGGTGTACGGCTCCTGGTGCGGCTGAGCGCCGGCGAACGAGGCGATCGCCACCGTGACCGTCTGGGTGTGGTCGTTCGAGAGCTGGCTGGCGATCAGGAATTCGTTCCAGGAGGAGATGAACGCGAGGATCGCCGTGGTGAAGACCGCGGGCGCGGCCAACGGCATGATCACCTTGCGGAAGGCCTGGCCTTGCGTGCACCCGTCGATGCGAGCCGCCTCTTCGAGCTCCCACGGCATCTCGCGGAAGAAGGAGGTCAGCGTGTAGACGGTCAACGGCAGCGCGAACGAGATGCTCGGGATGATCAGCGCCTGGTAGGTACCGATCCAGTTGATGTCCGTGAAGAGCTGGAACAACGGGGTCACCAGGGCCACGCCCGGGAACATCGAGGCACCCAGGATGAAACCCAGCACGAGGTACTTGCCGCTGAACTTGAGCCGGGCCAGCGCGTAGGACGCGAAGACACCGAACAGCAGCGCGATCACCGTGGTGCAGGTACCGACGATCATCGAGTTGCCCAGGGCCCGCCCGAAGTGGTTGCCCCGATCGGTGGAGAACGCGGTGACGAAGTTGTCCAGCGTGATGTGCGTCGGGTAAGGAGTGGAGTCGAACGTGTAACCGACGTCGCGGAACGCCGTGACGATCATCCAGTAGCTCGGAGCCAAGCACCAGATCAGAATGATGACGACGCTGATGTACGTCCGGGCCGAGGTCCACCGTGCGCGATTTCTCGCGACGGTCTTGGGCTTGCCGATGTCGGTGTTCGTGTGCCGGGTGGCAGTTGCGGTACTCATTTCTTCCTCCCCCCAGTTGCGGCGGTAGCCGAGTCAACGGCATTGGCGCCGAGGAACCGCACGAAGATGAACGCCACCAGGAAGATCACGACGAACGTGATCGTCGAGAGCGCGGCGGCACTGTGGAAACCTTGCCTGATCTGTTGCACGACGAGGATCGACAGCGTGGTCGTGCCGTTCGAGCCCTGAGTCATGATCCACGGCAGGTCGAACATGCGGAGCGCATCCAGGGACCGGAACAGGATGGCCACCATGAGGGCGGGCTTCACCAGCGGAAGTGTGATCTGGGTGAACCGCTGCCACGCGCTGGCACCGTCCACCCGGGCCGCCTCGTAGACCTCTTCCGGAATGATCTGCAAGCCCGCCAGGATGAGCAGCGCCATGAACGGCGTCGTCTTCCAGACGTCCGCCACGATGATCGCGGTACGGGCAGGCACCTCGCTACCGGTCCAGAGGATCGAGAGACCGAAGAGCTTGTTGGCGATTCCCTGGAAAGAGAAGATGAAGAACCAAAGCTTCGCGGTGACCGCCGTCGGGATGGCCCAGGGGACCAGGACAGCGGCCCGCAGGAGGCTGCGACCCCGGAAGGTCCGGGCCATGATCAGCGCCATCCAGAACCCGAACAGAGTTTCCAGGATGACGGTCACGATGGCGAAGAAAAATGTCGTCCCGAACGCGCTCCAGAACTGCGCGCCAAGGTTTCCCGGCGCGCAGGGGACCTTGCCCCCGCCCGTGGCGACGCACTCCTGCGCCAACCAGTGCGTGAAGTTCGCGAAGCCGGCCGATCCGCCCGCGACGAACAGGCCGGTCGCAGGGTCGAGACCGGAGTCGTGCTGGAAGGCCATGAAGATCGCGTTGACGACCGGATAGCCGATGACGATGGCCAGGATGATGAGCGCGGGCGCGATCAGCAGCGAGGCGAGGCGGCCCTGCGTGGTCGCCCTGCGGTCCATGCCGACGTCTTTGAGGTACTTGCTCGACTTGGGTTGCCCTGTCGTGGACCCCGCACTAGACGGTGCTTGTGCTGTCATGGCCCCTCCTTGTCTTGTCCGCGAGGGCGTCATTGCCCCGGCCGACTCTGTGCCTGGGCGTGCGGTGGGTGGGCT
>NZ_DATCNW010000132.1:0-6067 GCF_036565025.1 Pengzhenrongella sp. | reverse complement strand
ACACCAAGACGACCACCATCGCGATCTACCCCGAGTTCCGCCCCTGCACCGCGCCCTCCGCCGAACGAATCCTGGCGATCTTCGCGACCACCGCCCGACAGCACATCTACGCCCAGGGCACCCTCATCGCCACCTACCCACCCGAGCTCACCACCCTGCACCACCAAGTCCTCAACCTCTTCGGACTCAACCCCACCGCCTACACCGCCGAAAGACCCGACCAAAACCCCCGAACTTCGCCCCGGCGAAGTGCGGAACGTGCGCTATAGGACGTCAACGCTCGGACGTTACGGGTTTCGGGGGTTTGCGTCGCGCGGCTTCCAGCAGGCTCAGTCGACCGAGACGGACCGCCGGGCCTCGGCGAGCGCCTGCTCGAGGGCCACGACGTCGAACCGGCCCAGATATGCCGGGCTGCCCGGCTGCATCCGCCAACTCTCGGCCAGCGGGCCGTTGTCGACCACGTCGAAGCCGATCTTCTCGATGAGGTGGGCGACCATGCCCATGGCCTGGTGGTCGTTGCCGGAGATGGCGAGCGCGCGGCGATCCGGCGTGCCCGGCGGCGTGCCGTCGCTGCGCAGCTCGGACGCCCGGATGTGGTTGAAGGCCTTGACGACCCGCGAGGTGGGCAGGTGCGCCTGGAGCAGCTCGCTCGACGTCGTCGTCTCGGCGTCGAGCTCGGCGATGTGGCCGTCCCGCTCGGCGTAGTAGTTGTTCGTGTCGACCACGACCTTGCCCGCCAGGGGCTCGACGGGGACCGCTCGGTAGTGTTTGAGCGGGATCGTCACGACGACGAAGTCGCCCGCCTCGCCCGCCTCGTAGGCGGTGGCTGCGCGTGCACTGTCCCCGAGCTCGGCGACCAGGTCGACGAGCGTCTCCGGCCCCCGCGAGTTACTCATCACCACGTCGTAGCCGGCCCTGATGGCCAGCTGCGCGATGGTGCCGCCGATGCGTCCTGCCCCGATGAATCCGATGGTCGCCATAGGCTCATTAACTCCGATAACACCCCAACTGTTCCAGTCCCCCGGGGGGTCGGGTTTTCGCCGGTCAGGCCTGGGGGGCGTGCTTGTCCAGGAAGGTGAAGACCTCGGTCTGGTCCACGCCGGGAAAGGTGCCGGTCGGCAGGGCCGCCAGCAGGCTCGCGTGCGGGCGGGCGCTCGGCCAGGACTTCGTGGCCCAGCGCTCGGCCTGCTCGGCCGGAGGGCGGCGGCAGCAGTCCGGGTCGGGGCAGCGCGACGCGGACCGCTCGGTCGTCTCCCGGCCGCGGAACCAGCGCACGTGCGCGAACGGCACGCCCACGCTCACCGAGAACTCGCCGTCGTCCGAGCCCTGCACGCGCGAGGTGCACCAGTACGTGCCCGACGGCATGTCCGTGTACTGGTAGAACGGGTTGAACCGGTCCGGGATCGAGAACACCACCCGCGCGGTCCAGTGCCGGCACACCGGCTGCCCCTCGATCGAGCCGAGCGGGTCGCTCGGGAACTTCACGCCGTCGTTCTCGTAGGCCTTGTGCAGCGTGCCGTTCTCGTGCGCCTTCATGAAGTGCACCGGGATGCCGAGGTGCTTGGTGGCCAGGTTGGTGAACCGGTGCGCCGCGGTCTCGTACGGGACGGCGTACGCGTCGCGCAGGTCCTCCACCGACAGCCGGCGCTCCGCCTTGGCCTCCCGCAGCAGACCCACGGCGCTGTCCTCGGAGACCAGCATCGCGGCCGCCAGGTAGTTGTTCTCCACCCGCTGGCGCAGGAAGTCGCCGTACCCCTTCGGCTCGGTGTGCCCGAGCACATGGCTCGCGATCGCCTGCAGCAGCGTGGAGCGCGGGTCGTTCGACGACGTGAGGGCGTGCGGCAGGTAGATCCGCCGGTTCTCCAGGTCGGTCACCGAGCGCGTCGAGTGCGGCAGGTCGTGCACGAAGTGCAGGGAGAAGCCGAGGTGCGCGGCGATGTCGGCGGTGCCGCGCTGGGAGAGCGGACCTCCGGGGTGGTCGACGGCGGCGAGCAACTTGCGCGCGTGCGCCTCGAGCTCGGGGAAGTAGTTGTCCTGCGCGCGCATCGTCGCGCGCAGCTCGGAGTTGGCCCGGCGGGCCTCCTCGGGGGAGGCGGCGTGCTCGGCCAGCAGCCGCTGGATCTCGCCCTGCAGCCCGAGGATCGTCTCGAGCGCGTCGGTCGGCAGGGACTTGCCGACTTTGACGTCCGGCAGGTTGAGCCCGGCGAACAATCCGCCGCGCTGGGCCCGCTCGAGCTGGATCTCGAGCGCCGCGCGCCGGCTCGGCGGCTCGCTCGCGAGCAGGTCCGTGAGCGGGACCCCGAGGGCGGCGGCGACGGAGTGTAGCATCGAGAGGCCCGGTTCGCGACGGCCGTTCTCCAGCATGGAGACCTGGGAGGCCGCCCGCCCGATAGCGAGGCCGAGGTCGTCGAGCGTCATGCCGGCCGCGGTGCGCAGGTGCCGGATGCGCCGGCCGAGCAGCAGGGTGTCGAGCTCTGCAGGCTCGGCAGCGGGACTCGCAGTAGTTGCCATACCTCAGCGTGCCTCACGGATGCCCATCACGGGATGTTTCGCATGGCAGAAGAATCGAGGTTCTTCTGCGGAGATTGGTGGTGAAGACCCATTGACCTTCTGTCAAAGTTCTTCTCATCAGGCCGAACGAGAACCAATGGAGGATCATCGTGAGCACCGCAACGAACCGCACCGGCGACGAGAACCAGACCGCCGCTGAGCTCAGCAAGCAGTGGGCGACCGACCCGCGCTGGGCCGGCATCAGCCGGGACTACACCGCCGAGGACGTCATCGCACTGCGCGGCTCGGTCCGCGAGGAGCACACGCTGGCCCAGCGCGGCGCCGAGAACCTCTGGAGCCTCCTGCACTCCGAGGAGTGGGTTGCCGCGCTCGGCGCCCTGACCGGTAACCAGGCCGTGCAGCAGGTCCGCGCGGGCCTCAAGGCGATCTACCTGTCGGGCTGGCAGGTGGCCGCCGACGCGAACCTCTCCGGTCAGACGTACCCCGACCAGAGCCTTTACCCCGCGAACTCGGTGCCTGCGGTCGTGCGCCGGATCAACAACGCCCTGCTGCGCGCCGACCAGATCGAGGCCAGCGAGCAGACCGAGGGCGGCGAGCCGGTCCGTGACTGGCTCGCGCCGATCGTGGCCGACGCCGAGGCCGGCTTCGGTGGCCCGCTCAACGCGTACGAGCTGATGTCCTCGATGATCACGTCCGGCGCCGCCGGGGTGCACTGGGAGGACCAGCTCGCCGCGGAGAAGAAGTGCGGCCACCTCGGTGGCAAGGTGCTCATCCCGACGTCGCAGCACGTGCGCACGCTGAACGCTGCCCGCCTCGCGGCGGACGTCGCCGGGGTGCCCACGCTCGTTATCGCCCGGACCGACGCCCTCGGCGCCGACCTGTTGACGTCCGACATCGACCCGCGCGACAAGGCCTTCCTCACGGGTGAGCGCACGGCCGAGGGCTACTACCGGGTCACCCCCGGCCTCGAGTCGGTCATCTCCCGCGCCGAGGCCTACGCCGAGTACGCGGACCTGATCTGGGTCGAGACGGCCGAGCCCGACATCGCGCTGGCGACCGAGTTCGCGAACCGGATCCACGCGAAGTTCCCCGGCAAGCTGCTCGCGTACAACTGCTCGCCGTCGTTCAACTGGCGCTCGCACCTGAACGACGACCAGATCGCGTCGTTCCAGAAGGAGCTCGCCGCGCTCGGGTACGCGTTCCAGTTCATCACCCTGGCCGGCTTCCACGCGCTGAACCACTCGATGTTCAACCTCGCGCACGGCTACGCCCGCCAGGGCATGACCGCGTACGTCGAGCTCCAGGAAGCGGAGTTCGCGTCCGAGGCCGACGGCTACACCGCCACGCGCCACCAGCGCGAGGTGGGCACCGGCTACTTCGACAAGGTCGCCACGGTGCTCAACCCGAACAGCGCCACCCTCGCGCTGGTCGGCTCGACCGAGACCGCGCAGTTCACCTCCAAGCACTGACGCTTTTCCCCCCGACCCCTTCTACGTCCCGAGCGGAGATCGCCATGTTCCCCACCACACCGCACCTCGAGATCACCGGACCGATCGTCGCCGGTACCGACGAGATCCTCACTCCGCAGGCCCTCGCCTTCGTCACCGCGCTGCACACGCGGTTCCTCGGCCGGCGCCACGACCTGCTGCTCGAGCGGCAGAAGCGCCGGACCCGGTTCGCGGACGGGCTCGACCCCGACTTCCGCCCCGAGACGCAGAGCGTGCGGGCCGACCCCACGTGGCGCGTCGCGGGGGCCGGACCGGGCCTCGAGAACCGTCGCGTGGAGATCACCGGACCGACCGATCGCAAGATGGCGATCAACGCGCTGAACTCCGGCGCGCAGGTCTGGCTCGCCGACCTGGAGGACGCCACGTCTCCCACCTGGGAGAACATCGTCGGTGGCCAGTTCAACCTGGCCAACGCGCTGCGCGGCAAGCTCGACTTCACGTCGGAGGAGGGCAAGGAGTACCGCGTCGGGGACACCATGCCCACGATCGTGATGCGCCCGCGTGGCTGGCACCTGGCCGAGAAGCACCTGCGCTTCACGGACCGCTCGGGCCAGCGCACGGCGGCGTCGGCCAGCCTGGTCGACTTCGGGCTCTACGCGTTCCACAACGCGAAGCTGCTCATCGAACAGGGCAGCGGACCGTACTTCTACCTCGCCAAGCTGGAGGGGTACCTCGAGGCGCGGCTGTGGAACGACATCTTCCTGTTCACGCAGGAGTACCTGGGGATCACGCGGGGCACGATCCGGGCCACGGTCCTGATCGAGACGATCACGGCGGCGTTCGAGATGGAGGAGATCCTGTACGAGCTGCGCGAGCACTGCGCGGGGCTCAACGCGGGTCGCTGGGACTACATCTTCAGCATCATCAAGAACTTCCGTACCCGTGGATCCCGGTTCGTGCTGCCGGACCGCGCGGAGGTGAAGATGACGGTGCCGTTCATGCGGTCCTACACCGACCTGCTGGTGGCGACCTGCCATCGGCGCGGGGCGCACGCCATCGGCGGCATGTCGGCGTTCATCCCCAACCGGCGTGACCCGGAGGTGACCGCGCGTGCGCTCGAGCAGGTGCGCGCGGACAAGCAGCGCGAGGCCGACGCCGGCTTCGACGGCTCGTGGGTGGCGCACCCGGACCTCATCCCGGTGGCCCGGGAGGTGTTCGACCGTGCGCTCGGCTCGCGGCCCAACCAGGTCGAGCGTCAGCGCTCGGACGTGCACGTGACCGCGGCCGACCTGCTGGACATCGCGTCCGCGGGTGGCGAGGTGACCGACGAGGGCGTGCGCGGCAACGTGCGCATCGCGTTGCGGTACATCGAGTCGTGGCTGCGGGGCGTGGGCGCCGCGGCGATCGACAACCTGATGGAGGACGCCGCCACCGCCGAGATCTCGCGTTCGCAGATCTGGCAGTGGGTCCACCAGAACACGGTGACCTCCGACGGCGACCGGATCACCCGGGCGCGCGTGGAGCGGATCCTCACCGAGGTGCTGGCCGGTCTGCCGCGCACCGCGGACGACCGGTTCGAGGACGCCGAGACGATCTTCCGTGAGGTCGCCCTCGCGGAGGCGTTCCCGACGTTCCTGACGATCTCGGCGTACGCACGCTTCCTGGTGAAGAAGCCGACGCACGCGACCGCCAACGCCTGACCCGCACCAACCCCCGCAAGAGCAGAGCAACCGCCCCTCCACGCCACGGTGGAGGGGCGGTTGCTCTGCTCTGTGCGAAAAAGGTCTTGGAATGACGGGGATCGGGACGTACCGTTTTCGCATCGGGAAAGGAGGTGGTTCAGAGGTGAAATCCTTCAGGACGCGAGAGGTGACTGTCCGCTAGTCGCCGCGCCTGCACGTGCAGACGCACCCGGACGGACTGCTGTCCGTTCTCGCAGGCCGCAAGCGGCCAGCGAGTTCCAGGCATGACAGCGGACACGAGAAACTTCCCGGAGGCGGCCAAATAGTTGCCCGGTGGCGGACATGAAAGTTGCCCGCTGGCGGTCATGAGATCTGCCCGACACGACGTTCGTTGCCTCGCCGCTTGCGGCGGTTGAGGCCCCTCCT
>NZ_DATCNW010000131.1:0-40149 GCF_036565025.1 Pengzhenrongella sp. | reverse complement strand
ACCTTCCCAAAACTGGATCGCTCCCGCTCGGGGCGGGCCCGCACGCAATGGACGTAACTTGAGGTCCACGCAGGCGGGATCCAGAGGAGGATCCCCGCTCGGGGGCGACTGGCAGGGGGTCCTAAGTTACGACCATTGCGCCCAGACCGCGCACGACGCGGTCCTCGATCGGATGCAGAGTCGGGGCGTTCAGCGTGCCTGGCTAAGGGTCTTCACCGGGAACCGAAGAGGTCGACGGTTCTACGAGAAACTCGACTGGCACCCGACCGGTGCCCGCACCGACAGTACGTCCCCGCCATACCCAGAGCTCTTGCGCTACGAACGCGACGTCGAGCGGAATGCCCAGGGGTGAATCCAAGATTCGGTGATTCGCCACGCGCGCTCTCACAGCCGCGTTGGCGGCGTGTTCCCGGCCAGCGATCGGCGCTCGGAACACTCTGGCTCGACCCACAGCGTCGAGAGGACTTGTCGGTGATCCCGCGCGGTGGCCGCGACGTGCTTTCGTACCCGCCGCGAATCGTCTTGGCGTCGGTGTGGGTCGCTACCGCGAGGCCGTGCAACGAGGGTGTTCCTGGTGTTCCCCCAACGTCCGGCCCAGTCTTCTGACCCGACCTGTCACCCTTGTCAGCCGTACTCAGGCCGTGGTGATCCGGAACGACTTGAGCTTGCGGTAGAGCGAGGACCGGGCGATGCCCAGCGCGGCGGCCGCCTGGACCCGGTTGCCGTCCGTGTCGTGCAGCGCGGCGACGATCAGGTCCCGTTCCACCGACTCGAGCACGGACAGCCGGCGCTGGGCGCCGCCGTAGCAGTAGCCGGGGAGGTCCTCGTTCTGGATCTCCCCGACGGGGCGCTTCCGGAGCGCGGAGACGAGCGCCTCGCTGAGCTGGCGGATGTTCCGCGGCCAGCTGTACCCGGCGACGACCCGCAGCGCCGACGCGCTGAGGGTGACCCCCTGCCGGCCGGCCAGGTGGGCGAGCAGCCCCGCCACGAGGCCGGGCAGGTCCTCCATCCGGTGGCGCAGCGGCGGCACCGTGACGACCGTCTGAAAACATGCCAGGAGATCGCCGAAGTCGCAGTCGAGGTCCAGCTGCCCCGCGAGGAGGGTGGCGGCGACGCTGACCGGTCGATCGCTGGCCGCCGCCGCCCGGAGGAGCTCGGTGAGGCCGTCCCGGGCGTCCGCACCGAGCTGGTCGATGTTCGTGAAGACGAAAAGGGTGCGCACGGAGACCTCGCCCAGGCCGTCCTGCAGGTCGCGGTAGCTCAGCCGGCCCTTGTCCTGGGAGGTGACGACGACGATCTTGCCGTCCGGTGCGACGCGCCGGAACAGGTCCCCGATCAGCGTCAGCTTCCCGGCCCCGGTCTCGCCCATCACGAGCAGGGGCCGGCTCGAGGTGACGGCGTCCACGATCCCGGCGCACGCGCGCCGCCACAGCGGGGAGCTCCCGTCGTGGTCCGTCGCGAGCGCGGTCATGGCCCGGGTCGGCGACGCCGGCGCCCGGTCGGGTGCGTGGTGGGCCGGGACGGGAGCCGCCGCGCCCTGCCCCGACACCGCCTCGGACAGGATGTCGACCGCGACGACGATCCCGACGACGTCGTTCCCGACGACGACCCGGGTGCCGCGCAGCTGCACGACCTTCCCCGACGCGAGCTCGATGGTGTCGGCAGGCTTGCCGCGATCGGTCATCAGGTACCGCGCGTGGTCCTGGAGCGTGCGCTGCTCGGCCGGGTCGAACAGCTGCTGGGCAGCGGCGTTGCTCATCACCGCGGGCGCCCCGATCGCCAGCACGGCGCCGCGCCGTCGGGCGTCGAGCCGGACGAACGCCTCGAACAGGGCCTGTTGGCGTTGGCTGCGGTCGAGCAGCAGGTTGTGCTCGATGTCCCGGGCGGCGGACCGCACCAGGGCATGCAGCAGCGGGTTGGAGTGCTCGCTCAGGCACGAGATGTCGAGCACGCCCTCCACCCGGCCGGAGAACGGTGCGCGGATCGGGCTGCCCGCGCAGTCGAACGGTTGCAGGTGCTCGGTGAAGTGCTCGGGCCCCACGATGCACAGCGAGGCACCGGACTCGAAGACGGTGCCGATGCCGTTGGTGCCCACGGAGCTCTCCGCGAACCCGAACCCCGGGGCGAGGAGGATGCGGTCGAACTTCGTGCCGATCGCCTTGTCGGTGTCGGTCCGGCTGAGGATCGTCGCGCGGTGGTCGGTGAGCACGATGCTCAGGGACAGGTCGGCCGTCTCGTCCCGCAGCCGGGCGATGACCGGCTCCGAACACCGCACCAGGCGCCCGACCACGTCGATGTCGTCGTGGAACTGGGCCCGGCTCATCGCGACGTCCACCCCGGCCGACCGCGACCGCCGCCACGAGGCGGCCACGACGTCGGTGACCGCCTCGGTCCGTGGGCTCCGGTGGCTCAGGAAGTCGGTGCGTGCCTCCGCGATCAGGGATCTGCGCTGAGTGACCTGCGACATCTCGACTCCTTCGTCTGAGCCAGGGTACGTGTGCGGCCTGTGGGTGGTTCCTGGGCGTGCCCCGGGCCCCTCACTCGCCGAGGTGCAGGAGCAGCGCGTCCCCCTGACCGCCGCCGCCGCACAGCGCGACGGCGGCCCGGCCGGACCCGCGGCGCGCGAGCTCGTGCGCCATGTGCACCACGAGCCGGGCGCCCGAGGCGCCGATGGGGTGCCCGAGCGCGATGGCGCCGCCGTGGATGTTGACGACGTCGGCCGGCAGGCCCAGCTCGGCGGCCGACTGGACCGACACCGCGGCGAACGCCTCATTCAGCTCGACCAGGTCGAGCTGGTCGGCCGTCCACCCGGCCCGGACGAGCGCGGCCCTGATCGCGCGGGCCGGTTGGGAGTGCAGGGAGTTGTCGGGGCCGGCGACCTGCCCGGCGGCCCCGAGCACCGCGAGCGGGCGCAGGCCGTGTGCCTGCGCGTACGCGCGGCTGGTCAGCACGACGGCGGCCGCACCATCGGTCAGCGGCGAGGCGTTGCCCGCCGTGATGGTGCCGTCCGGGGCGAACGCCGGCTTCAGGCGCGCGAGGGTCGCGGCCGTCGTGTCCGGCCGGATCCCCTCGTCGGTGCGCACCACGACCGGCGCACCGCGTCGCTGCGGCACGGTGACCTCGGCGATCTCGGCGTCGAACGCGCCCGCGGCCCACGCGGCCGCTGCGCGCTGGTGGGACCGGGCCGCGAACTGGTCCTGGACCTCGCGCGACAGGTCGAGCAGCTTGTTGTGGCGCTCGGTGGACACGCCCATCACCTCGTGGTCGAACGCGTCGGTCAGGGCGTCGTGGTCGGCATGGTCGAGCGCGCCCACTGCGCCGTACCGCCACCCGGTGCGCGCTCCGGGCAGCAGGTACGGGGCGTTGGTCATCGACTCCTGGCCCCCGGCGACCACGACGTGGGCGTCGCCGAGCCGGATCATCCGCGCGCCCTCGATGATCGCCGCGAGCCCGGACAGGCACACCTTGTTCACCGTGGTCGCCGGCACGTCCCAGCCGATCCCGGCGCCGATCGACGTCTGGCGGGCCGGGTTCTGCCCGGCGCCCGCCTGGAGCCCCTGGCCGAGCACGACGGCGTCGACCGCGGCCGGGTCGAGCCCGGACCGCTCGAGCGCCGCCCGCACGGCGACGGACCCGAGCTGGACGGCGGTCATCGAGGCCAGCGCGCCGGAGATCCGGCCCTGCGGGGTGCGGGCGGCGGAGACGATGACGACCTCGGGGAGGTTCACAGTGCCACCGCCCCGGCGGTCACGCGCAGATCCGCGTCGAGGGCCAGCTCGGGCTCGGTCGCGTCGCGGACCTCCTGCACTCCG
The DNA here is from genome assembly GCF_036565025.1 of Pengzhenrongella sp. Classification (NCBI taxonomy): domain Bacteria; kingdom Bacillati; phylum Actinomycetota; class Actinomycetes; order Micrococcales; genus Pengzhenrongella; species Pengzhenrongella sp. The sequence continues at coordinate 36,337 of NZ_DATCNW010000131.1, read as the reverse complement.
ACCCCGGGCGCCAGTTCGCGCAGCACGAGCCCGCCGGGCGTCACGTCGATCACCGCGAGGTCCGTGATGATCCGGTCGACCACCCCGCGTCCGGTCAGCGGCAGCGAGCATCGCGTGACGATCTTCGGCGACCCGTCCCGGGTGCGGTGCTCCATCAGCACGATCACCCTGGCCGCCCCGTGCACGAGGTCCATCGCGCCGCCGGGGCCCTTGACCATCTTTCCCGGGATCATCCAGTTCGCGAGGTCGCCGCCGCGGGACACCTGCATCCCGCCGAGGATCGCCGCCTCGATCTTGCCGCCGCGGATCATGCCGAAGCTGAGCGCCGAGTCGAAGAACGCGGCGCCGGGCAGCACGGTCACGGTCTCCTTGCCGGCGTTGATCAGGTCGGGGTCCACCTCGTCGTCGGTCGGGTACGGCCCGACGCCGAGGATCCCGTTCTCGGACTGCAGCGTCACGTGCAGGTGGGCGGGCACGTAGCTCGGGACGAGGGTCGGCAGGCCGATCCCCAGGTTGACGTGCGAGCCGTCGACCAGCTCCAGCGCGGCACGCGCCGCCATCTGCTCGCGGGTCCAGGGCATGTCAGGCCTTCCTGTTCGAGTCGTCGTCGGTCCGCACGGTGCGGACGGTGCGACGTTCGATGCGTTTGGCGACGTCGGGGCCGAGTTCCACGACCCGGTGCACATACACCCCGGGCAGGTGGACCTCGTCGGGGTCGATCTCGCCCGGCTCGACGAGCTGCTCGACCTGCGCGATCGTGATCCGCCCGGCCATCGCGGCGAGCGGGGAGAAGTTCCGGGCGGAGCGGTGGAACACGAGGTTGCCCGCGCGGTCCCCGCGCTGGGCGTGCACCAGGGCGAAGTCGGTGGTGATGGCCTCCTCCAGGACGTGCTCGCGCTCGACGCCGCGGACGGCGAAGCTACGCACCTCCTTGGGCGGGGACGCGAGCGCCACGCCACCGGCGCCGTCGTACCGGCGGGGCAGTCCGCCCTCGGCGACCTGGGTGCCGACCCCCGTCTGGGTCCAGAACGCCGCGATGCCCGAGCCGCCCGCGCGCAGCTTCTCGGCGAGCGTCCCCTGCGGGGTGAGCTCGAGCTGGAGTTCGCCGGAGAGGAACTGGCGCTCGAACTCCTTGTTCTCTCCGACGTACGACGACGTCATGGAGCGGATCCGGCCCGCGCGCAGCAGGACCCCGAGGCCCCAGTCGTCGACGCCGCAGTTGTTGCTGACGATCGACAGGTCGCGCGCGCCGCCGGCGAGGAGCGCCTCGATCAGGGCGATCGGGTTGCCGCACAGCCCGAAGCCGCCGACGGCGAGGCTCGATCCGTCCGTGATGTCGGCGACCGCCTCGGCGGCGGACGTGAAGACCTTGTCGATCCGGCTCATGGATACCTCAATCGGTGCTCGTGTCGCGGACTCCGGCCGCCCCGACGGGCCCGCCCGGGCACGTGGCGTGCCTGGTGGACCGCGGCGGTGACGGCGACGATGCCGCGACCTGGTGGGGACGATGGGTGATGTGGGAGCGCCGCGGCGTGGGGTGGGCCGCGGATTCGAGCGTGCCACGCGTCGCGGGCGGCGATGTGTCCCAGTTCGGGACACGGTTGGGTCCCGCGGCGGTCCCTTCTAGACTCGGCGCCGTGCCTCTTCCCCTTCGCCGCGAGCTTGCCGGCCTCATCCCTTACGGCGCGCCCCAGCTGGACGTGCCGGTGCGCCTCAACGTCAACGAGAACCCCCACCCCCTGGCCGACGACGTCGTGGCGGACATCGCCGCCGACGTCGCCGTCGCGGCGCGGGGCCTGAACCGCTACCCGGACCGCGACTTCCTCGCGCTGCGCGAGGACCTCGCGGCCTATCTGCTCGCCGAGTCCGGGGTCGCCCTGGTGCCCGAGCAGATCTGGGCCGCGAACGGGTCGAACGAGGTGATGCTGCACCTGCTGCAGGCCTTCGGCGGCCCTGGGCGGACGGTGCTCTCCTTCGCGCCGACCTACTCGATGTACCCCGAGTACGCGCGCGACACCTCGACCACCTGGTTCGCCGGACAGCGCGCCGAGGACTTCACGCTGGACCCCGACGTCGCCGTGGCCGCGATCGAGGTCCGGGCGCCGTCCGTCGTGCTGCTCGCGAGCCCGAACAACCCCACCGGGACGGTGCTGCCGACGTCGACCATCGAGACGGTGCTCAAGGCCGCCGCGGACGTGCCCGGCGGCTGCGTCGTGGTGGTGGACGAGGCGTACGGCGAGTTCCGGCGCGCGGGGGTGCCCTCGGCGCTCGAGCTGCTCGGGACGTACCCGCACCTCGCCGTCAGCCGGACGATGTCCAAGGCGTTCGGCCTGGCGGGGGCCCGGGTGGGCTACCTCGCCGCCGCGCCCGAGCTTATCGACGCGCTGCGGGTGGTCCGGCTGCCGTACCACCTGTCCGGGGTGACCCAGGCGGTGGCGCGGGCCGCGCTGCGGCACGCGCCCGCGCTGATGGCGCAGGTCGGCTCGCTGCGCGACGAGCGCGACGCGACGGTGACGTGGTTGCGCGAGCGGGGCCTGAAGGTCGCAGACACGGACGCCAACTTCGTGCTGTTCGGGACGTTCGACGACCGGCACGCCATCTGGCAGGGTCTGCTCGACCGCGGGGTGCTGATCCGCGAGGTCGGGCCCGAGGGGTGGCTGCGGGTGTCGATCGGTACCGAGCAGGAGATGATGGCGTTCCGGAACGCATTGGTGGAGGTGGCAGCGCTGTGAGCACAGCGAACGAGGCCGGCGCTGTGAGTGCACGGTCCGCACGGATCGAACGGGCGACGTCGGAGTCGAGCGTGCTCGTCGAGCTCGACCTGGACGGCACCGGGCGCACGGACATCTCGACGTCGGTGCCCTTCTACGACCACATGCTCACCGCGCTCGGTAAGCACTCCCTGATCGACCTCACCGTGCGGGCGACCGGCGACACGCACATCGACGTGCACCACACGGTCGAGGATGTCGCGATCGCGATCGGCGAGGCGCTGCGCGTGGCGCTCGGCGACAAGTCCGGGATCTCACGGTTCGGGGACGCGCTCGTGCCGCTCGACGAGGCGCTCGCCCAGGCGGTCGTGGACGTGTCCGGCCGGCCGTACCTCGTGCACACCGGCGAGCCGGCCGGGCAGGAGTACCACCTCATCGGCGGCCACTTCACCGGCTCGCTCACGCGGCACGTGTTCGAGTCGATCGCGCACCACGCCGGGATCTGCCTGCACATCCGGGTCCTGTCCGGTCGCGACCCGCACCACATCGTGGAGGCGCAGTTCAAGGCGCTGGCCCGGGCGCTGCGCGCCGCGGTCGCGCCGGACGCCCGCGTGGTCGGTATCCCGTCGACGAAGGGCGCCCTGTGAGCAGCGTGCCCGACGACGCGTCCGCCCTGCTGGGCGAGGTCAGCGTCGCGATCATCCTCACCCCCGTCGCGAACGCCGAGGCGCTCGCGGCCACCTGCGCGATCGCGAAGATCAAGCTCGACGCCGTGCCGTCGCGGGTCGGCGCGTTCGGGGTCTGCAAGGCGACCGACGCCGACGCGCCCGCGCTCGCGGCCGGGTCAGTCTCGCGGCTGCTGCGGGGCGTGCCGATCGTGCTGCTCCAGCGCCGCGAGGGGCAGATCTCCGCGTCCCGCTGGCTCGACGGCGAACAGGGCGACGACCTCGCACCGGGGCTGGTGCTGAGCGACGCGCCGGAGGTACTCGAGGACCTGCTGATCGGCGCGACGACGGTCGGCGAGGTCGAGGGTGTGGTGTCGAGCGTCGGGATGTCCAGGCTCAAGGCGATGAAGGTCCTGGCAACCGCAGCCCGCGCCAACCGCAAGGCCTGAGCTCGGTTCCCGAGGCGTTCCGAGCGCGCGAGATCGCCCATTCGACGCGAGTTCGCCGGGGACGCGAACCCGCCGAACTCGGCTCAACAGGGCGAACTCGCGGGTGGGGGAGCTGCGGGCGACGCTTCGCGCGCCGTCGGGCATGGGCGGGCCTCTGTGCAGCCCTCTGTGCAGCGAACGCGCACCCTGGGTGCACTTTGGCTGCACAGAGGGCTGCACCGAGGGCTGCACTGACGCGTCGACCCGCTGCGCTGACCTGTCTGGCGACGCCGGCGCTCGGGTGCCGACGCCGGGCCGCACGGGGATGTCTCGTGCGAGCAGTCGGCCGGCGGCCGCCGCCCGACGTTGGTCGCCGGCGAGTTCGTCGTTTCCACGCGAGTTCGCCGGTCGAGCCCTCTGTGTCAGCCCGGCGAACTCGCACTGAACCGATGAACTCGCCGCCAGCAGTTCCCGCTCGGGCGTCTGAGCTCACGCGAGTGCGGGACTTTGGCTGTCAAAATCGCCCGAGAGGCAGCCGAAGTCCCGCACTCGCGGGGCTCGCCGTGGATCGCGAGTCGCGGAGCCGGTCCGATCGGAGCGTGTTGACGGTCCGTCCGGAGCGGGTCACTTCCGCGGCGATGCCGATAGCGTGAACCCGTGCCCGTAGCCCCGCCGTGGTCGGCGCGCGGATGGGACGGTGGCGGTTACCCGCGACACCCGACGCGCCGGTGGGCGCTGCCCCCGGTCATCGTGCTCAGCGCGATCACCGTCGCTGGGACGGCCATCTCCGGCCTGCGGCAGCACCCCGTCCACCCGCTCGACGTCGTCGGGATCCTGCTGCTGCTCGTCACGCCGGGCGCGCTGCTCGTCGTTCGACGCCGGGGTGCCGTCGCGATCGCCGCGACCGTCGCCGCCGTCGGCGCGGCCGCCGGGTACGTCGCGCTCGGATACCCGTGGGGGCCGTTCTTCCTGCCGCTGATCGCGCTGGTCGGGGTGCTCGCCTCGACCGGGCAGCGCTGGCTCGGGCGGTCCGCCGCGGTGGGCGCGCTGGTGGCCGTGCTCGGCGCGGTGCAGGTGCGCGGCGAGCAGCCGGGAATCGTGCTGGTGACCGTCGCGGTCGCGTGGCTCGCGGTGGCGCTCACCGTCGGGGAGGCGTCCCTGGGGCGGCGCGAACGGTTCCAGGAGATGCGGGCCGCCCGGTTCGCGCGCGAGCAGACGGCCGTCGCGGCCGAGCGGCTGCGGATCGCCCAGGAGCTGCACGACGTGCTCGGGCACTCGCTGTCCGCGATCAACGTGCAGGCCGGGGTCGGGCTGCACCTGATGGACCGCGACCCGGAGCAGGCGCGCTCGGCGCTGGCCTCGATCAAGGCGTCGAGCGGGCAGGCGCTGGACGAGGTGCGCGCCGTGCTCGGCGTGCTGCGCGCGGAGGGCGAGGCCCCGCCGCGCGCCCCGGCCGAGGCGTCGCTGACCTCGCTCGGCACGGTTCTCGAGGCGGCCCGGGCCGGTGGCCTCGACGTCGACGCGGACCTGTCCGCCATCGCGGACGCGGCCGCCCGGGCGTCGGGCGACGTCGGGCGGACGGTGCACCGCCTCGTCCAGGAGGCGCTCACCAACGTCCGCCGGCACTCGAGCGCGACCTCGGCGCGCGTCACGCTCGCCGTCGAGCCCGCCGGCCTCGAGGTCGTGGTGCACGACGACGGCCCGGCTCGCGTGCCGGCCGCGTCGCCCGGGTTCGGGCTGCTCGGCATGGGCGAGCGGGTCGAGGCGGCGGGCGGGCGGCTCGCCGTCGGGCCCGATCCGGCCGGCGGATTCACCGTGCGCGCCTGGCTGCCGCTGCGGGCCGCGCCGTGATCCGGGTGATCGTGGCCGACGACCAGGCGCTCGTCCGGGCCGGTTTCCGCGCCCTGCTCGACGCCGAGGACGACATCACCGTGGTCGCCGAGGCGGGGACCGGTGCCGAAGCCGTGCGCCGCACCCTGGAGCTGCTGCCCGACGTCATCCTGATGGACATCCGCATGCCCGGCCTGGACGGCCTGGCCGCGACCCGGCAGATCGTCGCGGACCCGAGGGCGCACGCGGTGCACGTCGTCGTGGTGACCACGTTCGAGCTCGACGAGTACGTGATCGAGGCGATCCGGGCCGGCGCGAGCGGGTTCCTGGTGAAGGACACCGAGCCGGCGGACCTGCTGCGGGCCGTGCGGGTGGCCACCGCGGGCGACGCGCTGCTGTCGCCGACGGTGACCCGCCGGCTGCTGGCCCGGGTCGCCGAGGCCACCCGCGACGTCGTGCCGGTGCGCGGGGTCGAGGACTTCACGCCGCGTGAGCGTGAGGTGTTCGTGCTGGTGGGGGAGGGGCTCTCGAACGATGAGATCGGGCAGCGGATGTTCCTCAGCCCGCTCACCGTCAAGACCCACGTGCTGCGCGCGATGGCCAAGACCGGCGCCCGGGACCGGGCCCAGCTGGTCGTGGCGGCCTACGAGTCGGGCATCGTGCGGCCCCGCTGGGCGACGTAGCACCGCCGATCTCGAGCCGAAAGCCCGCGCGAACGGCCGCGGACGCTCCGCGCGCAGCGGTACGAACGCTCCGCCCGGAGGACGACGCCGACCGGCCCCGTCACCAACGATGAATAGGTGCGGCCGACAGGCCGCGGACATCGTTATCGGAGGTTCCTCATGCTTGTTGTCACCCTCGCCGCCGCAGCCCCGGCGCACGTCGTCTACGGCTGGGGCCCGGGCCCCTGGTTCCTGATCTTCCCGTTGTTCTGGCTGCTCGCGATCGCCGCGATCCTGATCACGGTCTCCCGCCGCCGCCGGGCCTGGCACGGCGCGGGACCGTGGGGCGGCCCGTCGCAGGGCCACGGCGGTCCGTGGGCGGGGTCGAGCCGTTCGGCCCGAGCCGTCCTCGCCGAGCGCTTCGCTCGCGGCGAGATCGACGAGGCGGAGTACCGCGCCCGGCTCGAGGTCCTGATCGCGGCCGAGCCTCCGCGTCAGCCGTAGTTCGGCAGCGGCTGCCCGGCATCGGACGCCGGCGCGGCCGCCATGGGGGCCAAAAACCCCGATTCGGCGCATCTGGGACTAGCGTTGGGTCCGTTATGCGCCGATAGCCCACCCACAGTGGTCCGTTGGCGGCCGCTCGGCGAAAGGGCGGGTCATGGTGGAGGGCCAAGAACAACGCGGACCAGTTCTGGAAACGTGGGGGGGGGGGTGGTGGTGGGGGCACCGGACCCCTTCGGAGCCGGTGCCGACAGATGGGACGACGCCTCTGGTGCGAGTGTGAGTTGTTCGTTATTTTGGCAGCGTCTCCCGGGCCGCGGCTGACATGACGACCCCGGCGACCATCCTCATCGTCGATGACGAGAACCAGAACCGCCGACTGCTCCAGACCCTGCTCGGACCCGAGGGATACACCACGCGTACGGCCGCCAGCGGCATGGAAGCCCTCGCGCGCATCGCGGAGAACCCGCCGGACCTGATCCTGCTGGACGTCATGATGCCCGGGATCGACGGGCGGCAGGTGGCCGCCGCACTCAAGGCCGACCCGGCGACCCGCAACATCCCGATCATCATCGTGACGGCACAGTCCGACCGCGAGGACCGGTTGGCGGCGCTGGCTGCGGGGGCGGAGGACTTCCTCACGAAGCCCATCGACCGGGCCGAGCTGTGGCTTCGGGTGCGTAACCTGCTGCGGCTGAAGGAGCTCGGCGACCTGCTCGAGAACCACCGGGCGACACTGGAGGCGCAGGTGCAGGCGCGCACCGCGGACCTGCAGCGCTTCCGGACGGCGCTGGATGCCACGGGCGACGCGATCCTCCTCGTGAACCGCGCCACCATGCGGTTCATCGAGGTCAACGCGACCGCGACGCAGATGCTGGGCTACTCCCGCGAGGAGCTGCTCGACCTCGGCCCGGCAGACCTGGAACCGGGGTCAGATGATCAGCTGGAGGCCCTGTACGGCACGATCATCGCGGGTCGACGGCCCACCGAGTCGACCGAGACGGCGCGCCGAAAGAACGGCTCCACCCTCCCCGTCGAGGTCCACCGCCACGCCCCGCGCACCGGAGCCGACCCGACCACGATCGTCGTCGTCCTGCGCGACATCACCGCGCGAGAAGAGGTGCTGGCGGGCCGCGCGGCAGCCCTGGCGAACCTCCGTGCGACCGTGGACTCCCTGCTGGATCCCCATGTCCTGCTGAACTCGGTCCGCGACGCGACCGGGCAGATCGTGGACTTCGTGCACGCCGACGCCAATCCGGCGGCGTGTGCCTTCAATCGCGTGACCTACCGGGACCTGATCGGGGCCCGGCTGCTCGACCTGAGTCCCGGCCACGAGGCGGGCCTGCTGGAGTCCTACCGGCACGTCGTCGAGAGCGGTGAACCCCTCGTGCTCGACGACGTCGCTTTCGCCCGGGCTGTCCCGGGGGGCGGCGCCGAGCACCGTTACGACCTTCGCGCCGCGCGAGCCGGCGACGGGCTGACGCTCACCTGGAGGGACGTCACCGACCGGCATGCCGCCAAGGCGCGGCAGGACCAGTTCCTCTCGCACGTCTCGCACGAGCTGAGATCACCGCTGACGGTCGTGCACCAGTTCGTTTCGCTGCTGGCCGACGGTGTCGGCGGCCCGCTGACCGGGGACCAGGACGAGTTGCTCACGGTGGCGATGCGCAACGTCGGGCAGCTCGAGGTCATGATCGACGATCTGCTCGAGGTGAGCCGGGCCGAGAGCGGCCGGACGGTGGTCGACTGCCGCGCGTTGGCGCTGGGCGACGTGCTCACCGAGGCCACGGCGGGCTGCATCTGGACCGCGAAGAGGCACCACATCACCTTGAGCCTGGAGTACGGCGACCTGCCGCCGGTGTTCGCCGACCCGGATCGGGTTCGAGAGGTACTCACCAATCTGCTCGACAACGCACTGAAGTTCACGCCACGGGGCGGGCAGATCCTGGTCGAGGCGGTTCAGCAGGACGGCTACGTTCGCGTGAGCGTGCGCGACACCGGTCGCGGCATTGCTCCGCAGGACGCCGAACACATCTTCGAGCAGTTCTTCCAGGTCGACCACAACGGCGAGGAGAGCCGAAACGGTCTCGGTCTCGGCCTGTTCATCTGCCAGGACCTGATCGAACGGCAGGGCGGCGAGATCTGGGCTTGCAGCACCCCCGGCGGCGGCACCACCATGACCTTCACCCTCCCGGTCCATGCCCTGCACGAACAGACGATCCGTAGGTGATGATGATGAGCAGCAAGCCAGAGATCCCGGTGCTCGGAGACGACGACGCCGCTCAGAATGGCTTCGGGGCAGGTCAGCCTGACCGGGGGGAACTGGTCGGTTTGGGTTGGTGCTCGCAATGACGATCGAGGACGTGGGTAGCCACAAGCCGCTCAAGACGCGAGAGGCACTGTTGGGCGCGATTTCCAGCAGCGCGTACTTCTGGCAGATGGCGACCGACGAAGAGGGCGTCATCCAGATCTTCAACGTGGGCGCCGAGCGGATGCTCGGGTACGCGGCCGCCGACGTCGTGAACACGCTCACTCCCGCGGACATCTCCGACCCCCAGGAACTCATCAAACGAGCCGCCGAGCTCAGTGCCGAGGCGGACACCCCGATCGCGCCCGGATTTGAGGCCCTCGTCTTCAAGGCCAAACGCGGTATCGAGGACATCTACGAGCTCACCTACGTCCGCAAGGACGGCTACCGCTTCCCGGCCATCGTCTCGGTGACCGCGCTCCGCGACGAGCAGGACACCATCATCGGCTACCTGCTGATCGGCACCGACAACACCGCCGGCAAGGCCAGCGGTGCGTTGTCGGGTGCCATCTACAACAGCGCGTACTTCTGGCAGATGGCGACCGACGAACAGGGCGTCATCCAGATCTTCAACGTGGGCGCCGAGCGGATGCTCGGGTACGCGGCCGCCGACGTCGTGAACAAGCTCACTCCCGCGGACATCTCCGACCCCCAGGAACTCATCAAACGAGCCGCCGAGCTCAGCGCCGAGGCGGACACCCCGATCGCACCCGGATTCGAGGCCCTCGTCTTCAAGGCCAAACGCGGTATCGAGGACACCTACGAGCTCACCTACGTCCGCAAGGACGGCTACCGCTTCCCGGCCATCGTCTCGGTGACCGCGCTCCGCGACGAGCAGGACACCATCATCGGCTACCTGCTGATCGGCACCGACAACACCGCCGGCAAGGAGATCGAGAAGGCCCGGGCGCTCCTGGATCAGCATTTGCGGGAGCAGCAGTTCTACACGCGCTCGCTGATCGAGTCCAACGTCGATGCGCTGATGACGACCGACCCCCAGGGCATCATCACCGACGTCAACCAGCAGATGATGACCCTGACCGGGCGCACCCGCGCCGAGCTGATCGGTACCCCGTGCCGGGACTTCTTCACCGACCCGGCCCGGGCCGACGCTGCCATCGCGCGGGTGCTCGCGGAGCGCAAGGTGAGCGACTACGAGCTGACGGTCCGCGCCCGCGATGGCGAGGAGACCTACGTGTCATACAACGCGACCACGATCCACGACCAGCACGACAGTCTGTTGGGCGTGTTCGCCGCCGCACGCGACGTGACCGACCGCCGACGAATCGAGCGCACGCTGCTGGAGAAGAACATCGAGCTGGAGCACGCGAGCCGGATGAAGTCGGAGTTCCTGGCGACGATGTCGCACGAGCTGCGTACGCCCCTGAACTCGGTGATCGGGTTCTCCGAGGCCCTGCGCGACGGCATCCTGGGCGAGCTGACCGAGAGCCAGCAGGAGTACGTCGGAGACATCTTCACCAGCGGCCACCACCTGCTCTCGCTGATCAACGACATCCTGGACCTCTCCAAGATCGAGGCCGGGATGATGAACCTCGAGCTGGAGGAGGCGGAGGTGAGCACGCTCCTGTCCAGCTCCCTGGCCATCGTGCGCGAGAGCGCGGCGACGCGGCGTATCGGTCTCGACCTCGAGCTGGACGAGGGCCTCGGCGTCACCGATCTGGACGTGCGCAAGACCAAGCAGATCGTCTACAACCTGCTCTCCAACGCGGTGAAGTTCTCCAACGAGGGTGGTCGCGTCTCGCTGCGCGCCCGGCGCGTCCCGCGACGCTCTGTCGGCATGCTGGACGGCCCGTGGCCCGTGCACAGCTTCGCGCTGGCCGGCAACGAGTTCAGCGACTTCCTGGAGGTCCGCGTGACCGATGGCGGCATCGGCATCTCCGAGGAGAACATGACCAAGCTGTTCCAGGCGTTCACCCAGATCGACTCCGGCCTGGCGCGCAAGTTCGAGGGCACCGGCCTGGGCCTGGCGATGGTCAAGCAGATGACGGAACTCCTCGGCGGCAGCGTGGCCGTGGCCAGCAAACCGGGCCAAGGGACGTGCTTCGCGGCCTGGATACCCCTTCGAATGGGCAGCCGGCCCGCCTCGGTCGAGCACCGCACCGTCCACGTGGAGACGGGCTCAGCACTTGAGTCCAGGGCGCTCGTCGCACTCGTGGTCGAGGACGACGACATCGCCGCGGACCTGGTGCACACCCTGCTCGAGGCCGAGGGCTTCACCGTCCTGCGCGCCCGCAGCGCCGAGGAGGCGCTCCAGCTGGCGCCGCAGAGGGGCCTCGACCTCATCGCCCTGAACATCCAGCTGCCGGGGATCGACGGGTGGGAGTTTCTTGCCGAAATCCATCAGGTCACCGCCCTGAGCCACGTGCCGGTCGTCATCATCTCCGGCACGTCCGACGGTCGACTGGTGGCGCTGGACGCAGGCGCGGCCGCCGTCCTGCAGAAGCCGATCACCCGCATCGAGCTCAGGATGACGCTGGCCGAGCTGGGCTTCCACGACATGCGGAACGAGACCCGCACCGTGCTGGTCGTGGACGACGATCCCAAAATGGTGGAGCAGATCGCCGCGTACCTACCCAGCCCCGCCTACGCGACGGTGCGTGCCTACGGAGGACAAGAGGCCATCGTCCTGGCGACGCGGCTGAGGCCCGATCTCATCGTGCTCGACCTGGTCATGCCAGAGGTGAACGGGTTCGATGTAGTCCATGCACTGAAATCCGAGCTCGGCACGGCCAGCATCCCGATCCTGATCGTCACAGTCAAGGACATCACAGCACGGGACCGTCAGGCCTTTGACGATGCGCCGAGTCGCGTCGTCCGCATCCTCGAGAAGGCCGGGTTCAACCGCGACGACTTCATGGCCGAGGTCCGGCGCGCCCTGGCGAAGCACTAGAGGGCGCATCAGATGGCCACGGTGCTAGTCGTCGAGGACCACCCGGCGAACATGAGGCTGACCACGCTGCTCCTGCACAGCGCCGGTCACAGCGTGCTGTGCGCGATCGACGCGGAGACGGGGCTGCGGCTGGCGCGCGGAGAGCATCCCGACCTGATCCTCATGGACATCCAGTTGCCGGGCATAGACGGCCTTGCAGCGACAACGCTGCTGAAGCATGACCCCGCCACGGCGTCGATCCCGATCATCGCTCTGAGCGCGCTGGCGATGAAGGCGGACGAGGAACGCAGCCGGAGCGCCGGTTGTGACGCGTATCTCGTCAAGCCCCTGCGGTACAAGGAGCTCTACGCGGCCGTGGAACGCCTTCTGCCGGAGCGCGAGCCGCCCGCCACACAGGGAGCGTCTCCCGTGCCGCGGCTGACATGAAGGACCCGGCCACCATCCTCATCGTCGATGACGAGATCCGGAACCGTCGGCTGCTCCAGGCCCTGCTCGGACCCGAGGGGTACAACACGCCGATGGCCGCCACCGGCACCGAAGCGCTGGCGCGCATCGCGGAGAATCCGCCGGACCTGATCCTGCTGGACGCCATGATGCCCGGGATCGACGGGCGGCAGGTGGCCGCCGCAGTCAAGGCCGACCCGGCGACCCGCAACATCCCGATCATCATGGTGACGGCACGGACCGACCGCGAGGCACGTCTGCTGGCGCTGGCCGCGGGGGCGGAGGACTTCCTCACGAAGCCCATCGACCGGGCCGAGCTGTGGCTTCGCGTGCGCAACCTCCTGCGGCTGAAGGAGCTCGGCGACCAGCTCGAGAACCACCGGGCGACGCTCGAGGCAGAGGTACAAGCGCGCACCGCGGACCTGCAGCGCTTCCGGACGGCGCTGGATGCCACGGGCGACGCGATCCTCCTCGTCGACCGCACCACCATGCGGTTCGTCGAGGTCAACACGACCGCGACCCAGATGCTGGGCTACTCCCGCGAGGAGCTGCTCGAGCTCGGCCCGGCGGAGGTGAAGTCACTTTCGCGCGATGAGCTCGAGGCCCTGTACGACACGATCATCGCGGGTCAACGGCCCACCGAGTCGACCGAGACAGCGCGCCGAAAAGACGGTTCCACCGTCCCGGTCGAGGTCCACCGGCATGCTCAGCGCACCGGAACCGACTCGATCCTCATCGTCGTCGTCCTGCGCGACATCACCGAACGCGCCGAGACGGAGATCCGTCTGCGGCACCTGGCTCACTACGACGCCCTCACCGGCCTGCCGAACCGCGCCCTGTTCTACGAGACGCTCACCAAAGCCCTGGCTCATGCCGCGCCCCTCGGGCAGACCATCGCCGTCTTCTTCCTGGACCTCGACGGCTTCAAGAAGGTCAACGACACCCACGGCCACGCGATCGGCGACGAGCTCCTGGTCCAGGTCAGCGACCGGCTGATCAGCTGTGTGCGGGTCCGCGACACCGTGGGGCGGCTCGGTGGGGATGAGTTCGGGATGATCCTGGCGATGCACGACCGCCACGATGCGACCGTCGTCGCCACAAAGATCCGCACGGCCTTGCAGGAGCCCTTCCAGCTGCTGGGCCATGACGTGACGGTGACCGCCAGTGTCGGCATCACGCTGCACCCCGACGACGCGACCGACGCCGAGACCCTCATCAGGTACGCCGACACGGCCATGTACAAGGCGAAGCAGGCGGGGCGCGATACCTTCCGGTTCTTCACCAGTGAGATGAACATCGAGGTGTTGCGTCGCCTCGAGCTGGAGACCGCACTGCGGCAGGCGGTCAAGAACGGCGAGTTCGTCCTGCACTACCAGCCGAAGGTGCAGCTCAGAGGTGGCCACGTGGTCGGCCTGGAAGCGTTGCTGCGATGGAACAGGCCGGGCCGCGGACTGGTCCTGCCGGACGATTTCGTCTACGCGCTCGAGGAGTCCGGCCTCATCTCCGACGTCGGCCGCTGGGTCATCGCCGCAGCATGCGAACAGATCAGGGACTGGATACGGCGGGGGATCGGCCCGTTCCAGGTATCCGTGAACGTCTCGCCGCGCCAGTTCGTCAACGGTGATCTGGAGGCTGACGTCCTGCGCGCGCTGGAAACCTCTGAGGTACCGGCCGGGCTGCTCGAGCTGGAGATGACCGAGACCTCGCTGATGACGAACACCGACCGCACGATCGCGATCCTGCGGAACCTGAAGTCCGCCGGCGTGCAGATCTCCATCGACGACTTCGGGACGGGCTACTCCAGCCTCGCCTATCTGCGCCGGTTCCCGATCGACAAGCTCAAGATCGACGGCAGCTTCATCCGCGAGGTCACCCACAGCACGGACGACGATGCCATCACCTTGGCGATCATCCGAATAGGCCACAGCCTCGACCTGGAGGTGATCGCCGAAGGCGTCGAGACCGCTCCTCAGCTGGAGTACCTGCGACGCCACGAGTGCGACCAGGTCCAGGGCTACTACTTCAGTCCCCCGCTGCCCGCGGCGGAGCTCGAGCGGCTGCTGCTTGCCCAGACCATCCTGCCGGCGCCCGACGATTAGGGCGGGTCTCAGGTCGAAGCCGGGCGGTCAGCGGTAACAGAGGGCTAGTTTGCAGCGAAGAGCTCTCAGCCCCGGCGCGCCGACCCTAGCGCGACAGCTCGGACTCGGTCCCGGCGATGATGACCCGCACGCCGTGCTCGAACATCGCCGGGCCGTTGGGGAAGGCGCCGTCCGTCAGGTTCCGGAGGAAGGGCGAGTCCTCGCCGCGCCTGAGCAGGGCGGCCAGTCCGGTGAACGCCGCTTCACCGTCGCGTCCCTGCGGCGGCCCCATGCCGGCCGCCATGGACGACGAAGTCGGCCATGGCGTCGAGCAGTTCCTGCTTGTTGCGAAGGTGCCAGTAGAGCGCCGGAGACTTCACGCCGAGCCTGCCCGCCAGCAGGCGGACGGTGAGCCCGTCGATGCCGACCTCGTCCAGCACGTCGAGGCACATGGCGACGATGGACGCCCGAGTGAGGGGAGCGCGGTCGTCGCCGGCCACCATCGCCGACGAGGTCCTGGACGTCGTCGCGATCGCCCGGGCGATCGCCGAGCCGATGATCGTCGTCGGGCATTCCTCGGGCGGCGTCGTTGCTCTCGAGGCGCTGGTTGCTCTGCCGGCGGCATTCGCCGGCGCCGTGATTCACGAGGCGCCGGTCGTGACCGACCTTCCGCTCGGCTCGGTCGAGGCGAACGCCGCGCTGCAGGCCGCGAGCGATGCGGGCAAGCCCGGCAGAGCGATCCAGATCTTCACTCGCGACATCGTCCGGATTCCGGCGTCGCAGGCCTGGCTGATCCGGGGATTCCTGCTGTTCGCGCGGACGCTCCGCCGCCGCATGCCGCGCCAGGTGGACGACACCCTCGCGATCCGCGACCTCGGCGACCGGCTGGAGCAGTACGCGGCGATCGAGATGCCGGTGCTGCTGCTCGGCGGTGAAAAGTCGCCCGCGCATCTCGGTGCCCGACTCGATTCGCTCGAGGACACCCTTCCGACCTCGGAGCGGGTGACGATGAAGGGCCAGGGCCACAGCGCCAACGTCGCCGCGCCCGCGGAGGTCGCCAGCACCATCGCCGAGTTCGTGGCGCGGGCGTTCAACACCGCGCGGAGCTAGCACGAAATTCCCGGGAGGTTTGGCCGAGGGCGGCGGTCGGTAGGGTCTGTGACTATGGGAGCCCAGCGGGAGATCGAGGCCAAGCTCGAGGTACCGCCCGGCGCCGCGATGCCGGACCTGGCGGGGCTACCGGGCGTGGTCGCGGTCGACCCGCCCCAGGAGTTCACGCTCGACGCCGTGTACTGGGACACCCCCGACCTGCGCCTGGCGCGGGCCCGCACCACGCTGCGCCGGCGGGCCGGGGGGACCGACGCCGGGTGGCACCTCAAGCTGCCGGTGTCGGCCGACGAGCGGATCGAGCTGACCGCGCCGCTCGGGGCGCAGGACGGCGACGTCCCGGCCGAGCTGCTGGCGGTGGTGCGGGTTCGCGTTCGTGAGTCGCAGCTGGAGCCCGTCGTCGAGCTGCAGAGCCGGCGCACCGTGTACCGGCTGCGCGACGCGCTCGACCGCGTCCTCGCCGAGGTGGCCGACGACGCGGTTACGTCGCGGGCCCCCGGTGCCGGCGACGACGTCGTCGACGCCTGGCGGGAGTGGGAGGTCGAGCTGGTCGACGGCGACCGGGACCTGCTCGCGGCGGCGGTCCTGCGGCTCAAGGCGGGCGGCGGCGCCGTGCCCGCGTGGACCTCGAAGCTCGCGCGCGCACTCGGTGACCGGCTCGTCGCGGCGGACGGCGGCGCGGGCAGCGAATCCGGCACCGAAGCCGTCACCGAACCCGCTAACGAGCCCGCCACCGAGCCCGCCACTGGACCTGCAGCTGGTGGCCCTGGCACCGTGCCCGACCCGCGCTCCGCCGCAGCCGTCCTCACAGAGCACCTGCGTGCGGTGCGCGACCTGCTGCTCTCCCGCGACCCGCGGGTCCGCCGGGGCCAGCCGGACGCGGTGCACCAGTTCCGCGTCGCCGTCGGGCGGCTGCGCAACGCGCTCGCGACGTTCCGTCCGCTGCTCGTGCGCACCCGCAGCGAGGCGGTGCGGGTCGAGCTCGGCTGGCTGGCCGCGCTGCTCGGGGCGGCGCACGACGCCGACGTGTCGCGCGAGCGGCTCGCCGCGCTCGTCGCCGGGGAGCCGGCCGAACTGATCCCGGTCTCGGTCGCCAGGCACCTGGACCGCGACCGCGCCGACGCGCTCGCGGTCGCGCTCGACCAGGTGCGCGAGGCGCTGGACTCGCCGCGCTACTTCCAGCTCCTCGACGCACTCGACGACCTGGTGGACGCGCCGCCGTTCACCAAGCTCGCCGCCGAGCGCGCCACGCGCGTGCTGCCGCTGCAGGTCCGCCACGAGTGGGAACAGCTGGCCCACGCCTACGAGGCCGCCCGCGACGTGCCGGCCGGCCCGAACCGCGACCGCCTGCTGCACGAGGCCCATCGACGCGCCAAGCGGGCGCGGCACGCTGCGGAGGCGCTCGTTCCGTCAGTGGGCCGGCAGGCCGAGAAGTTCGCGCAGGCCGCCAAGACCTTGCAGACCCTGCTCGGCCACCACCACGACTACGTCGAGCTGCGCGCGACCCTGCAACGTGCGGCGGTCCAGGCCCACCTCGACGGCGAGAACGTGTTCAGCTACGGCCGGCTGCACGCCCTCGAGCAGGCGCGCGCCGAGCGCATCGAGAACCGGCTGCCGGCCGCCTGGGCCCGCGTCTCGTCGGTCCGACGCCGACGCTGGATGTACTAGGCGAAGCGGTCCAGACGGTGGTTTCGTGGATCGCGCACCTCCCGCACGAGGCGATCTCCGCAGCAATGCCGAGCTCGCCGGCCTGGACGCTGCCCGCCCTGCCCACACCGGTCACCGCCAAGGCGAACCACGCTCGAGTTCGTCATTCTGACGCGAGTTCGCCGGTTTCGAACGGCGAACTCGCCCCGGAACGGCGAACTCGCCCGGGACCGGCGAACCCGGCGCCCGGCCGGGGCCGGGCGCGTCGTCGGGCGGCCGGTTTGAGGGTGGTGAGGGCTCAGTGCAGCGCTCGGTGCATCGAACGTGTACCCCTGGCGCTCGTTGGCTGCACTGAGAGCTGCACTGAGCCAGGTTTCGGAACCTGAGACCCGAACCGGACTCGAGTTCGCCGGTTCGACGTCGAGTTCGTCGGTTTCGAACGGCGAACTCGCCGGGGAACGGCGAACTCGCCGGGGAATGGCGAACTCGCCGGGGAACGGCGAACTCGGCGGCCGGCCGGGGCCGGGCGCGACCAGGGGACCGGGTGCGCAGGCGCAGGTGTACCCATTCGTGGTGCCCGATCGGGTGTGAGCCAACCATCCAGCCTCGACCCGAGTGCGCACGCGGCGTGTTGCGGATGCGCCTGAACCGGGCACCGGCAAGGATGGCCGGACGGCCGGAGATGTCCGGTTCGGGCGTGGGCTCCTGTGCCAGGGGCGTCAACCTGCGGAGGCTTGCGTGACGCCACCATGACCCGGCCGACCGCACCGAGGGTCGTCCTGGAGACAGCCGGCGGCTCCCCGCTCGAGCCGGACGCGGTCGTCGCCGCCCTGAGCACGCGGTTCACGGTCATCGGGGGCCCCGGTCGCCGCGTGCGACGTCGGCGGCTCGACACCTTCGATCGGCGATTGCGCGCCGCGGGGCTGACGCTCGAGCACGAGACCGGGGCGGGCGCCGAGCGCCTCGTGCTGGCCCGGACCGGGTCGACCTCGCGCGACGAAGAACCCGTGACGCAGCCCGTCACGGGCGCGCGTTGGCCGGCCCTGGCCGACGCCGTGTCGGCGGGCCCGGTCCGGGACCTGATCGCCCCGGCGACCGGGATCCGGGCGGTGCTGGTGATCGCGGACTCCACGCGCCGCACCCGCTCGCTCGAACTGCGCAACGACGACGGGAAGCTCGTCGTCCGCATCGAGCTGGACGAACCGGCCTCGACCGGCGCCGACCCTGCGCACGTCACGGTCCACGCGCTGCGCGGCTACGGCCCACAGGCCCGCCGAGCCGCCGACCTCCTGATCAGCCTCGGCCTGCGGCCGATCGAGCCCCCTGCGGACCGCGCGCCCGACGGCGGGCCGCCGCCGTCGGGCGGCGATCGCAACGTTCCAGCGACGGTGCACCTGACGGGCGTGCTGAGCGGGTTCGTCGCGGCGATGCGCGAGAACCTGCCCGGCCTGCTCGACGACGTGGATACCGAGTTCCTGCACGACTTCCGGGTGGCGCTGCGCCGGACCCGCTCCACGCTCAAGCTCGGGCGCCCGGTCCTGCCCGAGGTGATGCGCACCCGGTGGGAGCCGGCTTTCAAGGAGCTGGGTGACCTGACGACCCCGGTGCGCGACCTGGACGTCTATCTGCTCAGCCTGCCGACGATCGGGGGCTGGCTCGTGGCCGCGGACCCGGCCGAGCTCACACCGCTCGCGGCGCACCTGCGCCACGCGCGCGCGATCCATCGCCGCACGCTGGTGCGTGCCCTGCGGTCCGCGAGCTTCCAGCGCCTGCTCACGCAGTGGGAGCAGGCGCTGACCGAGGTCCCGGACGCGCCTCGGGACGGCGACCAGGAACCGACGTCGGCCGGCCAGCTCGCGAGCCGCACGATTTCGCGCGCCCACCGGATAGTCGTGCGCGCAGGGGCCGCGATCACCGCCGAATCCCCGGCCCAGGACCTGCACGACCTGCGCAAGCGGTGCAAGGAGCTGCGCTACGCGCTCGAGGTGTTCGCTGGGGTGATCGACGAGGGCCCGCGCAAGCGCGCGATCAGCGACCTCAAGGGGCTGCAGGACGTCCTGGGCCGGTTCCAGGACTCCGAGGTGCAGCGCCGGACGCTGCGCGAGCTCGCCGAGGAAATGATGGCGGATGGGACCAAGGCCACGGCCCTGCTCGCGATGGGCGAGCTGATCGGCCACCTCGACGCCGAGCAGGACCGGGCCCGCGAGGAGTTCGACAGTGCCTTCGCCCGGTTCCGGCGACGGTCCGGCACAGGAAGCCAACGGCTCGGAGGCTCGGCGTGAAGGTGTTCGCGACGTACAACATCAAGGGTGGCGTCGGAAAGACGTCGACGGCCGTGAACCTGGCCTACCTCGCCGCCCGGGAGGGCCGGCGGACCCTGCTGTGGGACCTCGACCCGCAGGGCGCCGCGACGTTCCTGTTCCGGGTCCGCCCCCGCGTCAAGGGCGGCGGCCACGGCCTGGTGTCCGGCAAGCGCCCGCTCGAGGACGCCCTGAAGGCCACCGACTTCGAGCACCTGGACCTGCTGCCCGCCGACTTCAGCTACCGCAACATGGACCTCGAGCTCGACGACGCCAAGCGGCGGACCACCCGCCTGCGCCAGCTGCTCAACGGCGTGCAGAGCGAGTACGACGTCGTCCTCCTGGACTGCCCCCCGAGCATCTCGCTGATGTCCGAGAACGTCCTGCACGCCGCAGACACCCTGCTGGTGCCGCTGATCCCGGCGACGCTGTCGCTGCGCACGTTCGACCAGCTGGTCGGCTTCGTGGCCGACTCGCGCAAGCCCCGACCCGAGGTGGTGGCGTTCTTCTCGATGG
This sequence comes from Pengzhenrongella sp., assembly GCF_036565025.1. NCBI lineage: Bacteria > Bacillati > Actinomycetota > Actinomycetes > Micrococcales > Pengzhenrongella > Pengzhenrongella sp. Next base: position 16,229 of record NZ_DATCNW010000131.1, on the reverse strand, counting down.
CCGACCGCCGCAAGCGGCTGCACCGCGACGTCATCGAGGCGATCGGTCGTGACCGCAACCGGGTCCTGGACACCGTGATCCCGTCGCTCGCGGTCATCGAGCAGATGGCCGAGCACCGAGCGCCGGTCGCCGCCTTCGCCCCGAAGAGCCGCGCGGCGCAGTGCTATGAGGAGCTCTGGGCCGAGGTCCAGCCGGCGTGAGGCGAGGTCCGCGCCCGCTGAGGCGAGCTCCGCGAAAGCAAGGCAATAGCCAGCGTGATCCGGGCGCGCGACCCGTTCGCCGTCGGCCGCGAGCGGACCCGAAGGGAGACTTTGGTCACAGCAATCCCTACTAACCCTTAGGGTTTGGGGCGGTGGCGTGGTCGGAAGATCCGCGCACCGACGGATGTGGTGTCACTCAACGTGGAGGCGACGTGTCGCAGTCCCAGCTCTCGGTCCAGCTCTACACAGTGCGGGACGCCCTCGCGGCGGATCTCGGCGGCACCCTGCGCCGGGTCGGTGAGCTCGGGTATCGCAACGTCGAGCTGTTCGGCTTCGTGGATCTCGTCGACCAGTACGCCGAGCTGCTGCCCGCGGCCGGCCTGCTCGCTCCGTCGGCCCACGCCCGTCTGCTCGACCAGGACGTCGCCGTGATCTTCGCCGCGGCCGCGAAGCTCGGCGTCACGACGGTCATCGACCCGCACATCGACAACGCGCTGTGGACCACGCGGGACGGGGTCGCGTCCGCTGCGGCGAGCCTGAACGAGATCGCAAAGGTCGGCGCGGGCCACGGCCTGGTCATCGGCTACCACAACCACTGGTGGGAGACCGAGAACCGGATCGACGAGACCCCGGCTCTGGAGATCTTCGCCGACCACCTCGACCCGGCGGTCGTCCTCGAGGTCGACACGTACTGGGCCGAGGTCGGCGGCACGTCCGCCGCGGACCTGCTGCGCCGCCTCGGCGAGCGCGTCCAGCTCATCCACGTCAAGGACGGCGCCGTCACGCGGGACGACCAGGACCAGACCGCCGTCGGCGCGGGGGACCTCGACATCCTCGCGATCCTCGCCGCCGCTCCGCAGGCCCTGCGCGTCGTGGAGCTCGACGGCTTCAGCGGGGACATCTTCGACGCCCTGCGCGACAGCTTCGCGTACCTGACCGCGAACGGGGTCCGGGCGTGAGCCGCACCGGTCGCGTCGGCGTCGGCGTCATCGGTGCCGGCGTCATCAGCGATCAGTACCTCGAGAACCTCACGACGTTCCCCGACCTCGACGTCCGGTTCGTCGCCGACCTGGATCTCGTGCGCGCCAAGACCCAGGCCCAGAAGTACGGCGTGCCGGGCAGCGGCTCGGTCGAGGACCTGCTCGCGGACCCCGCGATCGAGATCGTGGTGAACCTGACGATTCCCGCGGTGCACGTGCAGGTCGCCCGCCGGGCGCTCGCGGCGGGCAAGAACGTCTGGACCGAGAAGCCGTTCGCGCTCGACCGGGAGACCGGCCAGGCGCTGCTGGCCGAGGCGGCCCGGCTCGGCCTGCGGGTCGCGACCGCCCCGGACACCTTCCTGGGCGCGGGCCTGCAGACCGCGCTGCGCCTGATCGAGGGCGGTGCGGTCGGCACGCCGCTGACGGCGCTCGCCCTGATGCAGTCGCCCGGTCCGGACTCCTGGCACCCGAACCCCGAGTTCCTGTTCCAGGCCGGCGGCGGGCCGCTGTTCGACGTCGGGCCGTACTACCTCACCGCGCTCGTGCAGACGTTCGGGCCGGTCGCCCGGGTGACCGCGGCCGCCTCGACCGCGCGCCCGGTCCGGGTGATCGGCTCGGGCCCGCGGGCGGGGACCTCGTTCGACGTCACGGTCCCGTCGCACCACGGCGCGCTGCTGGAGTTCGAGAGCGGTGCGTCCGCGCAGACGATCTTCAGCTTCCAGTCCCACCGCAGTCGCGGGCTCATCGAGGTCTCCGGCAGTACCGGGACCCTCGCGTACCCCGACCCGAACCACTTCGACGGCGACTGCGTGATCTTCGACGACCTCGACCACGACGGCCGCCGGGTCCCGCCCGCCGGTTCGATCTCCTCGCGGGGCACCGGCGTCGCCGAGCTCGCCCAGGCCATCCGGGCCGGCCGCCCGGAGCGCGCGAACGGCGCGCTGGCCTGCCACGTGCTGGACACGATGGTCTCGATCACCGAGTCGGCCGAGCGCGGCGAGTCGGTCGCCGTCGAGAGCAGCTTCACCAAGGCCCCGCCGGTTCCGGAGCACTGGGATCCGAAGGCCGCGAGCCTTTGACACACGACGCCGGCGCGGGCTCGCCGTCGCCGTTGCGTGCCGGCTTCCTCGGTGGCGGTTTCATGGGGCAGGTGCACAGCCGCGCCGCGCGGGCCGCCCGCGCGGTGCTCGCCGGGGTCGCCTCCTCGAGCCCGGCCAGCGCCGAGCGGGCAGCGGCGACCCTCGGGTTCGAGCGGGCCTACAGCTCCGCCGCGGACCTGCTCGCGGACGACACGATCGACGTCGTGCACGTGGTGACTCCGAACTCGTCCCACGTCGAGCATGCGCTCGCGGCGATCGAGGCCGGCAAGCACGTGATCTGCGAGAAGCCGCTGGCGACCTCGACGGCGGACGCCACCCGGCTGGCCGACGCCGCCGCGGCGGCCGGCGTGACCGCGACCGTCCCGTTCGTCTACCGGTTCCACCCGATGGTGCGCGAGGCGCGGGCCCGGGTCGCCGCGGGGGAGACCGGGCGGCTGCTCAGCGTCCAGGGGTCCTACCTCCAGGACTGGCTGCTGGCGCCGTCGGACGACAACTGGCGGGTCGACGCCGCGACCGGCGGGCCGTCCAGGGCGTTCGCCGACATCGGCTCGCACCTGTGCGACCTGCTCGAGTTCGTCACCGGGGACAGGATCTCGCGCGTCCAGGCGCTCAAGCGCACCGTTTTCGCCGACCGGGCCACCAGCCACGCCATCACCACCGAGGACCTCGTCGCGGTGCTGGTCGAGACCCGCGGCGGCGCGATCGGCACCCTGCTGGTCTCGCAGGTCGCGCCCGGCCGCAAGAACCGGCTGCACCTGGAGCTCTCCGGGGCGGCCGAGACGATCGGGTTCGACCAGGAGGAGCCCGAGACCCTCTGGCTCGGGCGGCGCACCAGATCGCAGTCGCTGCGCCGGAACACCGACGAGCTCAGTGCCGACGCGGCGCGCCTCTCGGTCCTGCCGCCGGGCCACCCGCTCGGCTACCAGGACGCCTTCAACGCCTTCGTCGCCGACAGCTACGCGGCCGTCCGCGGCGGCGAACCCGACGGGCTGCCCACGTTCGACGACGGCCTGCGGGCCGCCACCCTGACCGATGCGGTACTGGCCTCGGCCGGGTCCGGAAGCTGGATCGACACCTAAGGAAAACGATGACTGCGCACTCCGGCACGTCCACCCACCCGGTCACGCTGTTCACGGGCCAGTGGGCCGACCTCACGCTCGAGCAGGTCGCCCGGTACGCGAGCGAGTGGGGCTACGACGGCCTGGAGATCGCCTGTTCGGGCGAGCACCTGGACGTGTGGCGGGCCGCCGAGGACCCCGCCTACCTGCAGGGCCGCCTGGACATCCTCGACAAGTACGGGCTCAAGGTCTTTGCGATCTCCAACCACCTCAAGGGCCAGGCGGTCTGCGACGACCCGATCGACTTCCGCCACCAGGCGATCGTCGGCTCCCGGGTGTGGGGTGACGGCGAGGCCGAGGGTGTCCGCCGGCGCGCCGCCGCCGAGCTCAAGCTCACCGCGACGGTCGCGCGCAGGCTCGGCGTGGACACCGTCGTCGGGTTCACCGGGTCGAAGATCTGGCCCTACGTCGCGCAGTTCCCGCCGGTCCCCGCGGCCGTCATCGACGCGGGCTACCAGGACTTCGCCGACCGCTGGAACCCGATCCTCGACGTGTTCGACGACGAGGGGGTTCGGTTCGCGCACGAGGTGCACCCGAGCGAGATCGCGTACGACTACTGGAGCACGGTCCGCACCCTCGAGGCGATCGGTCACCGGCCCGCGTTCGGGCTCAACTGGGACCCCAGCCACATGATGTGGCAGGACATCGACCCGGTCGGCTTCATCGTCGACTTCGCGGACCGGATCTACCACGTGGACTGCAAGGACACCCGGCTGCGGCCCAAGAATGGCCGCGCCGGCGTGCTCGGCTCGCACCTGCCGTGGGGCGACCCGCGTCGCGGCTGGGACTTCGTGTCCACCGGGCACGGCGACGTGCCGTGGGAGGACGCCTTCCGCGCCCTGAACTCGATCGGCTACCGGGGCCCGATCTCCATCGAGTGGGAGGACGCGGGCATGGACCGCCTGCACGGCGCGCGCGAGGCGATCGGCTACATCCGGTCGCTGCTCTGGGAGCTGCCGACGGCGTCCTTCGACGCAGCCTTCAGCAACCAGGACTGACCACTCAGCACCCAGGACCGACCGGCGAAATCCCCCACAGACCCCGCAACGTCCGAGCGTTGACGTCCTATAGGACGTCAACGCTCGGACGTTACGGGTCGTTGGGGCGGCGGGCGGCCCGGGCGCACCCGTGGCGCCGGTAAACTCGCCTGCCGTGGCTACCCCCCCGAACGTCGTCGTCCTGGATTACGGCTTCGGCAACGTCCGCTCGGCCGTGCGCGCGCTCGAGCGCGTCGGCGCCAAGGTCGAGCTGACCGCCGACCAGAAGACCTGCGCGGAGGCCGACGGCCTCGTCGTCCCGGGGGTCGGTGCGTTCGCCGCTGTGATGGACGGCCTGGCGGCCGTGCACGGCGGGCAGATCATCGGCCGGCGTCTGGCGGGCAGCCGCGCGGTGCTCGGCATCTGCGTGGGCATGCAGGTCCTGTTCGAGGCCGGCGACGAGCACGGCGTGCACACCGAGGGCCTGGGCGAGTGGCCCGGGCTCGTGGACCGCCTTGAGGCCGACGTCGTGCCGCACATGGGCTGGGCGACAGTCGAGCCCCCGGCCGACACCACATTGTTCGCCGGTATCGAGGACGAGCGCTTCTACTTCGTGCACTCCTACGCCGCGCGCACCTTCCCCCCGCTCGGCGACGCGCGGTTCGCCCCGCCGTTGGTGACCTGGGCCGACCATGGCGGCCCGTTCGTCGCCGCGGTCGAGAACGGCCCGCTCGCCGCGACCCAGTTCCACCCCGAGAAGTCCGGCGACGCCGGATCCCAGCTGCTCGCCAACTGGGTCGCCGCGCTGCGCTGAGCGCTGCACCGCGTCGCCCGCCGGGCCTAGCACGGCGCCCCGCCGGCCCGCCGCCCACCTTCGATCTCGACCGAAAAGAGAACCCCCTGATGACCGAGCCCGACCGCCTCGAGCTGCTGCCCGCCGTCGACGTCGCGAACGGCCAGGCCGTGCGCCTGGTCCAGGGCGAGGCCGGGTCGGAGACCTCCTACGGCAGCCCGCTCGCCGCCGCGCTGGACTGGCAGGCCGGCGGTGCGGAGTGGGTGCACCTGGTCGACCTCGACGCCGCGTTCGGCCGCGGCTCGAACGCCGAGGCGCTCGCCGAGGTCGCCGCCGCGCTCGGCGCCCACGGCGTCAAGGTCGAGATGTCCGGCGGGATCCGCGACGACGCCTCGCTCGAGCGTGCCCTGGCTGCCGGGGCCGCCCGGGTCAACCTCGGCACCGCCGCGCTCGAGGACCCCGAGTGGACGGCGCGGGTGATCGCGACCCACGGGGCCGCGGTCGCCGTCGGGCTGGACGTGCGCGGCACGACGCTCGCCGCGCGCGGCTGGACCAAGGAGGGTGGGGACCTCTGGGAGGTGCTGGCCCGCCTGGACGACGCCGGTTGCGCGCGCTACGTGGTCACCGACGTGACGAAGGACGGGACGCTGCGCGGCCCGAACCTGGACCTGCTGCGGGAGGTGTGCGAACGGACCAGCGCGCCGGTGGTGGCGTCCGGCGGGATCTCCAGCCTGGACGACCTCGTCGCGCTGCGCCGCCTCGTTCCGCTGGGCCTCGAGGGTGCGATCGTCGGCAAGGCCCTGTACGCGGGCGCGTTCTCGCTGCCGCAGGCGCTGGACGTGGCCGGCCGGCCGTGAGCCCGCGCGAGCTGCCGCCGTCGTCCGCGTTCGCGGGCGACGACGGGTCGGCCGACCCTGAGCTCGCGGCCGCGCTGGGTGCCTTCGGCGCCGGTTCCGGTTCGGTGGCCGACGTCGTCGCGGCGCTGGCCGGTGCGCGGGTGCTGGTGCCGGTGCTCGCCGACCTCGAGGTCGGCGACGTCGCCACGCACGACGGCCACGAGCTCGCGGTCGACAAGGTGGCGTCGGCCGGGATCGTGGCGCTGCGCGCGCCCGACGGTCGCACGGCCCTGCCGGTGTTCTCGTCCGTCGCGGCGATGACCACCTGGCGCGCGGACGCCCGGCCGGTGCCGAGCGTCGTGGCGCGCGCCGCGCTGTCCGCGGTGGAGGAGGGCTGGGAGGTCCTGGTCGTGGACCCGGGCGGACCCGTCACGGTCCTCGTCCCGCGCCCGGCCGTGTGGGCGCTGGCGAAGCAGGAGCCCTGGCGCCCCGCCGTCACCGGCCACGCGGTCGACGACGACGTGCGCGCGGCGGTCGCGGCGGCGCTCGCCGCCGTGCCCGAGGTGGCCCGGACCGACGTCGAGCCGGGCCGCCGCGCCGAGGTCGCCGTCGTGCTCGCGCTGAGGCCCGGGCTGGACAGGGCCGGGCTGGACGCCGTGCTCGTCCGCGTGAACGATGCGCTCGCCGCGGACGGCACGGTCGCCGCCCGGGTGGACTCCCTCGAGCTCCGGCTGACGACGGCCGGCTGAGCGACGGCCGGCTGAGCGACGGCCGGCTGAGCGATCGCCGGTTGGCTATTTCCGGCGCTTGCGCAGCACCCACGAGAGCGAGACCGCGATCACGATGCCCACCGCCTGAGCGCCGAGGATCACCCGGGTCACGTCGATCGCCGGACGCCAGCGCACGCCCGAGTCGTCGACCACGTAGACCCCGACCGGGCGCACCTTGATCCCGAAGCCGCCCCCGCCGCCGGATCCCTCGCCCTCGCCGTGCGGCCCGTGGTGCTCGGCATGGGCGTCCTTCTCACCGCTCCCGCCGACCGCGCCGGTACCGAATCCGGACCCGGTGCCGCCCATCATCTTGGCGACCGGGATGACCCAGACGCCGTTGTGCTCGTAGGCCTCGCCGAACACCCGGCGGACGCTGAGCGCGTCGCTCGCCGCCTTCGTCACTGCGATCGGGTCGAACGGGGGCTTGGTCGGCGTGGTCTCGGACTGGGTGCTCTCGGACATGGAGGCCTCCTCCAGAGGGTGCGCGTACAGCGCTCGAATCAGTCGGTGCACGCGGGCGTCGGCTTGAACGCGCTCTCGTCCGCGAGCATGTCTCGGAGCGTACTCACGGGGACGATGAAGCTCATGTCATCGGAGTTCTTTGCGTAGACGACTCCGATCACGCGACCCTTCGCGTCCAGCACGGCCGAGCCCGAGCTGCCCGGCTCGACGGGTGCGTCGGTCACGAGCACCTCGCCGAGATTCACGTTAAGCGGGTCGGTCGTCGCGCCCATCACGCGGCCGACGGTCACCGTGAGCCGGCCACCCTGCGGGTACCCGACGACGGTCACGGCGTCCCCCGGCTCGGGGTCCGTCTTCGCGAGCTCGGGGTACGCCGGGAGCGGGTCGACGGTGCGCACGATCGCGAGGTCGGCGAGCTTCGCCGTGCTCGCCGCGGTGGCGGCGATGTCCCGACCGTCGTACGTGCTGAGCTGGAGGTCGGAGGACCCGTCCACCACATGCCGGTTGGTGATCAGCGTGGTCGCGTCGATCGCAAAGCCGGAGCCGGTGGACAGGGACTTGCAGCCCACGTTGCGCACGCGCACGGCCATCCGCTGGGCCGCGTCGAACCCGTCGGGGGAGAGGTTGCCCGCCGTCGTCGGGGTGCCGCCGCCTGGCACCATGGACGGCACCAGGTCGGTCGGTGCCGGTCCCGGCAGTGCGGGCAGCGCACCGCAGCCGACCAGGGTGAGACCGGCGAGCAGACCGGTGGCGAGGACGACGACCGGCCGTCTGCCGCGCACACCCCTCACTTCGACAGCTCGTCCTGGAGGGTCTGGTTGGCGTGGGTCGCCGACGCGCAGAGGCCGTCGACGTCGGTCTCGAACTTCGTGAGCTGGTCCGCGGGATAGGCGCCGGCGTTCTTCACGTAGGCGATGAGCTGGTCCTGACCCTTGACGCACCGGTCCAGGGCCGAGGCGACGGTGCCCGCCGCCTGGCTCACGCGCTGCTGGTAGTCGACGAGCTGACGTTGGGCCTCGCGGTCGTCACCGACCTGCGCCTTCTCGTTGGCGAGCGCCGTGATTCGGGTCTCGGCCGTGTCGAGCTGGGCGCGGACCCCCTCGAGCTCCGTGGTCGTGTCGTGCAGGTCGGCGCGGGTCGTGGTGAGCACAGTGCCGATGGCGCGGGCCTGCTGCACCGCCCAGGCTGCCCGCTGCTCGTACGCGCGGGTCGTCATCCAGAGATACCCGGCCAGCCCCAGGGCGAGCACCAGCAGCGCGGACAGCGCGCCGTACGCCCAGGGCCGACGGCGCCGGCGGGGCGACCGCCCGACGTCGGCGTCGTGCGCGCCGGCGGGCTGCATCGGGTCGCTCGTCACCCGATCAACGATAGGTGGCCCCGACTGCCGCGGCACGGCAGTGAGGGGCCGCAGATCGGTCCCAGGGAACGGCGCAGGGTCGAATATCAGGGCGCGCAACGGCGCACCGCCCTGGGAGATTTGCGCCATGTCCCTTGCCCCCTATGGGCGTCTTCTTCGACGCCCTGCCGTGCTACGTCTCGTCCTGGTGGCGCTAGTCGCCCGGGTGCCCAACGCGTCGCTCGGTGTGGTGGTCACTCTGCACGTCGTAGGGCCGCTGGGCAAGGGATACGCGCAGGCAGGGCTCGTCGAGGCGTCGGCGACCAAGCCAACCGCCCCGGGAGCGGCGGCAGATCGAGACCGGATCGAGAGTCCGGAGCTGGATCGGGACCTGAGCTGAAGCCGGGGGCTGGAGTTGAGGGCGACGCATCGGTGCGCCGGCGGGTCAACAGGACTCTGCGCTTGCGTCCGGGGGGCTCGACCGAACGGGTGACTGGGCCCCGGCCCTCGTTCGGTCGCCGAACGGTAGCCGGGACGCGATCTCGGCACCGGGTCGGCACCGGGCCGAACCGGAGGCGTCGACCGTGGTCAGCCCCGGTTCGGGGCTTCAGGTCCCATCCCGGTGGCAAGCGACATCCGGGTCAGGCCTCGAGCGAGGTCCTGGACCCGATCACGTCACGTAGCCGGTGAACTTCTCGCCGGGGCCCTCGCCCGGCTCATCGGGGAACGGCGAGGCCTCCCGGAATGCCAGCTGCAGCGACCGGACGCCGTCGCGCAGCGAGCGTGCGTGCGTGCTGCCGATGTCCGGCGCCGAGGCTGTGACCAGCGCGGCGAGCGCGTGGATCAGCTTGCGGGCCTCGTCCAGGTCGAGGTAGTCCGAGCCCGCGCCGTCCGTGGTGTCTTCGCTCAGCCCGCACTTGACGGCGGCCGCGCTCATCAGGTGCACGGCGGCGGTCGTGATGACCTCGATCGCCGCGACGTCGGCGATGTCGCGGATTGCGTTGGTCGGGGAGGTGGCCTGGGGATCAGGTGCGGCGGCGGACATGAGCCAAATCCTCTCACCTGCCCGCAGCCCGTCCCGCGTGCTCCGACCGGGGTGGCTCCCCAGTACTTCATCCGCAAACTGGTTGACTCAGGACAATTCGGACAAGCACCGTTGGTCCGTCGGCTCCCGCGGCGAGGCCCTGCCTCGCGCGCGCAGCCGGTGCAGGGGGCGTGATCGGTGCCCATCCGACTACTCGATGGAGAGTGCCTGGTGCGTAGGTATCCACGCAGGGTCTGGTCCGGCGCATTGGTTTCGGTGGTCGTCGCGGCGCTTGTGATGGGGACCGGCGGCGGTGCGGCGCTGGCCGCGGTGCCATCCGTCAGGGGCGGCGAGTCGCTGTACATCGTGCGGTTCAAGGCCGGGGCCAACACCCAGACCCACGTCCGGTCGGCGGTGGCCCGCGGTGTGCACGTCACGCAGGCGCTCACCGTGTTCCCCGGCATGCTCGCCCGGCTCACGCCCGACCAGGTCGCCGCGCTGCGCGCCGATCCCACGGTCGCGGCGGTCGAGGCGGACGCCCCGGTGCATGCGAGCAACGTCGAGCCCGACCCGACGTGGGGGCTCGACCGGGTCGACCAGCGCCAGCTTCCGTTGTCCTCGACCTATCACTACGGCGCGAACAGCGGCGCAGGGGTGCGGGCCTACGTGGTGGACACCGGGGTGCTCGCCTCGCACACCGACTTCGGTGGCAGGGTGACGGTCGGGCGCACCGAGATTAACGACGGCCACGGCACCACCGACTGCAACGGCCACGGCACGCACGTCTCGGGCACGATCGCCGGGGCGAGGTACGGGGTGGCCAAGGCCGCGACCATCGTGCCGGTGCGCGTGCTGGACTGCACCGGCTCGGGCTCGATCTCGGGGGTTATCGCAGGGCTCGACTGGGTCGCGCAGGACCACCAGGCGGGCCGGCCCGCCGTCGCCAACATGTCCCTGGGCGGGAGCAGGTCGTCGAGCCTGGACACGGCCGCCGCGGCCGTCGTGGCCGACGGCGTGACGCTCGTCGTCGCGGCCGGCAATGCCGGCGGCACCGAAGATCCGGACGCCTGCGACTACTCACCGGCCGCAGAGCCGACGGCGCTCACCGTCGGGGCCACGTCCGCGGACGACTCCCAGACCGGGTTCTCGAACTACGGGTCGTGCGTCGACCTGTACGCACCCGGCGAGGGCATCACCTCCGACTGGGTCGGCTCCACCACCGCAATCAACACGATCTCCGGGACCTCGATGGCCTCCCCGCACGTCGCGGGCGACGCGGCGCTCATCCTGAGCAGCCACCCGACGTGGACCCCGGCCCAGGTCGGCTCGCAGGTCCTCGGCGACGCGACCGCCGGCGTCGTGCAGAACATCTCCGCGGGCACCGCCAACCTGTTGGTCTTCACGAACCCGCTCTCGGCCCCCGCCGCCCCGAAGATCAGGGCCGCGACGGCCGGGAACGCGTCGTTGCTGGCCGCCTGGTCGCCGCAGTCCGACGGCGGCTCCCCGATCACCGGGTACTCGGTCCGGGTGGTCAACGCGGCCACCAACGTCCAGATCGGCGCGCTGCGCCCCGCTGCCGCGGACGCGACCAGCCTGACGGTCACGGGGCTGGTCAACGGGACGGCCGTGCGGGTTCAGGTCCGCGCGACGAACGCGGTGGGCACCAGTGCCTACTCGGGGCTGTGCACCGCGGTGCTGCCGGCCTTCAGTGTGGCCCAGGTCCAGGCGTACGTGACGTCCGTCTACGGCGACCTGTTCAACCGGGCGCCGGACGCCGGGGGCCTGGACTACTGGACGAGCAAGATCCGCACCGGCACCCCGCGGATCGCCGTGGCGAACTCGATCACGTACTCCCAGGAGTACCGCAGCGGGCTGATCCGTGACTCCTACAGCCGGTACCTCAGCCGGGCGCCGGAGGCCGGCGCCGTGGACTACTGGCTGGGGCAGTTGGCCGACGGGATGACGATCCAGCGGATGGAGGGCGGGTTCTTGGCCTCGAGGGAGTCCTACCTACGGTCCGGCGGGACCGATTCGGCGTGGGTCGCCAACCTCTACAGCGAGGTGCTCGGGCGTACCCCGTCGACCTCGGAGGTCCAGTACTGGGTGGCCCGGATCGGTGACAGCGGGGCCGGCCGGTTCTCGGTGGCGATGGGCTTCCTGGGCTCGAACGAGCACCTCGGGCAGGTCGTGGACGGCTACTACCGCCACCTGCTCGGCCGGGCGGTCGACCCGGGCGGTCGGGCGGCCTGGATCAGCCGGATCTACGCCGGGATGCGGCTCGAGGCCGTCGTCGGCGGGATCATCGCGAGCAACGAGTACTGGAACCTGACCCAACAGGTCTGACGAGCACCGCGCCGACGAAAAGGGCGTACGGCGTGCACCCTGCGGTGCACGCCGTACGCCTGTGCCCAGAGATTGGGTCAGACCGCGGTGCCCAGAGGCCGGGCCAGACTGCGTGCCTAGACCCGGGGTCAGACCACGGGTACCGGAAGCGCGCCGCGGACGGCCGCCGCGACCCGTGCGCCGAGCTCGACGTCGACGTTCGCCCAGTACTGCAGCGCGCGCTCGCGGATGTCGACCGCCTCGACCTAGCCGACGTGCCCGCTAACGGTCTCGACGAGACGGTCCCGCTCGCCGTCGTCCAGCACGTCGCGCACGAGCGTCCCGGCCTGGCCGAAGTCGTCGTCGTCGCGGTGCAGCTCGGCCGCGGCGCGCAGCAGCTCGCCGTCGGACTCCCCGCCCGCCAAGTCCGCCGCACGCGCGGGGTCGGCGTGCGCCCCGCCGCGCGAGTTCGGCGCGTAGTTCGGCGTCGTAGGAGCGCTGTGGTCGAAGCGCATGGAGCCGTCCGCCGCGTACGAGTGCACGGCCGACTGCGGGGCGTTCACCGGCAGCTGGGCGTGGTTGGTCCCCACCCGGTACCGGTGCGCGTCGGAGTAGGAGAAGATCCGCGCGAGCAGCATCTTGTCCGGGCTCGCGGCGATGCCGGGCACGAAGTTCGACGGCGCGAACGTGGCCTGCTCGATCTGCCCGAAGTAGTTGTCCGGGTTGCGGTCCAGGCGCATGGTGCCGACCTTGATCAGCGGGTAGTCGGCGTGCGGCCACACCTTGGTCAGGTCGAACGGGTTGAACCGGTAGTCGGCCGCGTCGGCGTACGGCATGACCTGGACCGACAGCGTCCACTCCGGCGCCTCGCGACGCTCGATGGCCTGCTCGGTCTCGAAGTGGTACTTGACCCAGAACCGCTCGCCCGCGGCGTTGATCCACTGGTAGGTGTGCGAGCCGAAGCCGTCCATGGTGCGCCAGCTGGCCGGGATGCCGCGGTCACCCATCAGCCAGGTCACCTGGTGGGCGCTCTCCGGGGAGAGCGACCAGAAGTCCCACTGCACGTCGTTGTCGCGCAGGTGGGTGCCCGGCAGGCGCTTCTGGGAGTGGATGAAGTCGGGGCAGGTAGCTGTCGTGCAGCACGATCGGGCCGTTGTTCCCGACGGTCTGGGAGTGCTCGTCGGAGGAGACGGGGGCGCCTGCGGCGGTCGTGGTGAACAGTGCGTCGGTCACGGAGTGCCTCTCGATCTCAGATCGACCCGCGCGGGCTCGCGCAGGCAGGGCCGGAAAGTTCTCAGACGGTGCGCGGGGACTCGTCGGCGCACGCGGGGCACAGCCCCCAGTACGTGACCTCGGCCATCTCGATCGTGAAGCCGGCCGCGGAGCTCGGCTCGAGGCAGGGCGCGGACCCGGTCGCGCAGTCGACGTCGTCCAGGGCGCCGCAGCTGCGGCACACGACGTGGTGGTGGTTGTCCCCGACGCGCCGCTCGTAGCGGGCAGGGTGGCCCGCGGGCTCGATCCGGCGCACCAGGCCGACGGCGGTCAGCGCGGCCAGGCGGGGTCCGGTGACCCTGAGCCCGTGCTCGCGGAGTGCGGCGGCGTTCGTCATGACCGCACCCAACCACTGGAATCATTCAAGTTTTGAGAACGCCGGGTGACCAGGGCCGGAACCCCGGGCGACGGTTCGGTGGCCGACCGGTGGGGCGGGGCCGCCGCGTGGCGCCCGAGGGTGGCGGATGTTGCCGGTGGCAACCCGCGCGAGTGTTACTGTTGTCGTCGACCTACTGGTGAGTTGCGCTCGTCTTCGTGCGAGCAGCGGCTCACCGGTGCACAAGTGGAGCCAATCCCACCCGCGCGCCGACTGCCCTTCACCGGGCGACAGGCTCCGGGTTCGGTCCGAAAGAGGACGTGGCGGTTAACCGTTGCGGACTCTTCGTCGTGGTGCGAGTTGTTCGCATCGTGGCAACGGACTCCCGGCCCCCGCCTTGTGATCACTGGCGGGGGCTTTCCTCGTTCGGTGGTGGCCCACACTGCGAGCACGAGGAGCACCCACATCACCGAGGCCCGAATCAACGATCGGATCCGCGTTCCCGAGGTCCGCCTTGTCGGCCCCAACGGGGAGCAGGTCGGCATCGTTCGTGTCGAGGACGCTCTGCGTCTGGCGCAGGAGGCTGACCTCGACCTCGTCGAGGTCGCCCCCGACGCGCGCCCGCCCGTCTGCAAGCTCATGGACTTCGGCAAGTTCAAGTACGAAGCCGACATGAAGGCGCGCGAGGCCCGGCGGAACCAGACGAACACGGTCCTCAAGGAGATCCGTTTCCGCCTGAAGATCGACCCGCACGACTACGGCACCAAGAAGGGCCACGTCGAGCGCTTCCTCAAGGCCGGCGACAAGGTGAAGGTCATGATCATGTTCCGCGGTCGCGAGCAGTCGCGCCCGGAGATGGGCATCCGCCTGCTCAACCGCTTGGCCGGTGACGTCGCCGAGCTGGGCTTCATCGAGAGCTCGCCCAAGCAGGACGGGCGAAACATGATCATGGTGCTCGGCCCGACCCACAAGAAGGCCGACCAGAAGCAGGAGCAGCGTCGCGCAGCGCGCAGCGTCGAGACCGCGACCGAGTCGCAGGCTCCCGCCGAGGTCGTCTCTGCTCCCGAGCCGACTCCGGTCGCTCCGGTCGAGGTCGTCCCCGAGGCGAGCGTTCCTGCTCCGGTGGAGGCCGCTCCGGCTCCCGCCAAGATCGTCCCCGCTCCCGAGCCGGCAGCGCCCGCGAAGCCCGCGGCCACGCCGAAGCCCGCGACGCCCCGTCCGGCCGCGGTCCCCAGGCCCGTCGCGACCCCGCGGCCGACGCCGGCCGCACGGCCGGCGCCGTCGGCCAGGCCGGCCGCTGCCAAGCCGGTCGCGGCAACGCCGGTCGCCACGAAGCCCGTCGAGGCCGAGTCGGTCGTCAGCGAGGCGGCTCCGGTCGCGACGCCGGCCCCGGCCCCGGTCCCGACCCCCAAGCCGGCTGCAGCGAGGCCGACGCCCGCGAAGCCGATGCCCGCGAAGCCTGCGGCACCGAAGCCTTCGGCGGGGGGGTCCTCCTGACCCACCCCCTGGCGAACAAATGACTGAGCGGGTGCCCAGCGGCGCCTGCGCGAACCGAGTCGCGTGAAGTCCGCGCGACACGACTAGAGGAAGTGGCAGCCATGCCGAAGAACAAGACGCATTCCGGGGCCAAGAAGCGCTTCCGGATCACCGGGACCGGCAAGGTCATGCGCGAGCGCGCCGGTATCCGTCACTACCTGGAGCACAAGTCGAGCCGCCGTACGCGTCGCCTCGCCGGTGACCGCGTTGTTGCCGCGGTCGACGTCCCCAAGATCAAGAAGCTGCTCGGAAAGTAAGCTCGGTGGCGTGCCCCGCACGCCGCGTTCTGACATTCCGGCCCCGAAAGCAAGGAGCATCACGTGGCACGCGTGAAGCGGGCAGTAAACGCCCATAAGAAGCGCCGCACAACCCTCGAGCGCGCTGCGGGCTACCGCGGCCAGCGTTCGCGTCTGTACCGGAAGGCGAAGGAGCAGGTCACCCACTCCCTCGTCTACGCCTACCGCGACCGCAAGGCTCGCAAGGGCGACTTCCGCCGCCTGTGGATCCAGCGCATCAACGCTGCGTCCCGCGCGAACGGCCTGACGTACAACCGCCTCATCCAGGGCCTCAAGCTCGCCGAGGTCCTCGTCGACCGCCGCCTGCTGGCCGAGCTGGCTGTCAACGACATGCCCGCCTTCGTCGCCCTGGTGAACGTTGCCAAGGCCGCGCTCCCCGAGGACGTCAACGCCCCGGCCACCGCGGCCTGAGCAGTCCCCTCGCACTACGCACGTTGACGCGGACTCATCTCCGCGCCGGATCGACGATGAGCCTCGTCCCCTTCGTGGGGTCGGGGCTCTTTGTCGTCACCGCCCCGCCCTTGGCGAGTCGGTCTGGGGTCTGTCACACAACCGCCCGTTCGTCACGAGCCGGGATCCTCATCGCTCGTCCGCGCAGGCGGAAATGGCTGCCGATTCGCGCCGCGAACTGGGAGTTGTTGTCGTCGAAGCGCCGAAAACACGACAACGACTCCTAGTTCGCGGCGCGAGCGAGCCCGAGGACGCCGGGTCGAGGCCGTCGGTGTCGATGGCGGGTCGAGGCCGTCGGGGTCGATGGCGGACTCGGCCCCTTCGCACCGTTGGGTGGGCGGGGGCTCAGTGCATCGCTCTGTGCATCCAAAGTGCAGTGAATGAGGCGTTTTGGTGCACTTTCGCTGCACCGAGGGCTGCACTGAGCGCTGCACTGAGCGG
>NZ_DATCNW010000130.1:0-5624 GCF_036565025.1 Pengzhenrongella sp. | reverse complement strand
AACGTCCAGACGCTGACGTCCTATAGGACGTCAGCGCTCGGACGTTGTGGGTGGTACGGGAGGTGCGGGTGGTGCGGGCGGCGCGGGGGGCGGGAGGAGCGCGTGGTGCGGGCGGGCAGTGCGGGGGGGGCGCGGGGGAGGCGTCAGGCTCCGACGCGTGCGGCTACGGCGTCCGCGACGCGGCCCGCGGCGCCGTCGGACCAGGCGAGGAACAGCGAGGGCTCGGTCAGCTCGAGCTCGAGGATCATCGGTGAGCCATCGGTGTCCGGCAGCAGGTCGATGCGCGTGTAGAGCAGCGGGCCCTCCCCCGCGCCCGGCGTGAGCGCCGGGAGCGCCGCGACGAGCCGGTCCCCGACCTCGCGCTCGGCGTCGGTCGCGTCCCGCTCGCTGATCTGCTGCTTGTACAGCGCGTCGCCGGCGCGGTAGGGGCCGTAGAGCATCGCGGCCTTGCCCACCGAGTGGCTGAACACCCCGTCGATGTAGATCAGCGCGGTCTCCCCCGCGGTGTCGACCTGGGAGAGGTAGCGCTGCACCATCACATGCCGGCCCTCGCGCAGCAGGTCGCGGGCGTGCACGATCGCCAGGCCACGCTGGTCGGCCTCGTTGGACTTGTACCGCCCGGTGTCGCGACCGCCCGAGCTCACCGTCGGCTTGATCACGAACTCGCCGCTCGCCGGGAAGCGCGTGTGCACGGCGCGCGACGTGAGGTTGCGGGCCGGGTCGAGCCAGATGGTCGGCACCACGGGCAGCCCTGCGGCCTCGAGGTCGCGCAGGTAGGACTTGTCCGTGTTCCAGGTCAGGACGTCGGCCGGGTTGGCGAGCCGCGGCACGCTGTTCGCCCAGGCGAGGTACTGCTCGAGGCGGGGCGCGTAGTTCCAGGTGCTGCGCACCATGACCAGGTCGAACGCGTTCCAGTCGACGTCCGGGTCGTCCCAGACGGCGGGCACGGCGTCGATCCCGCGTTCTGCCAGGGCGGGCACCAGGGGCGCGTCATCCGCCTCGAGGTTTCCGAATTCGACGTTGGTGGCCAGGGCAACGCGAGGTGAACTCATGGGGTGCAGGTTACCGAGCCGCGCGCGGCGGGGCAGGCCTTGCTCGATCTCCGGTCACCCCGTGGTGCGTGCGGCGGTGTCGTCGGCGAGGTCCGGCAGCTGCGCCGTCATGCGGCGAAGGGCGGCGAGCAGCCCGTCCGGAGTGAGCTGCCCGACGACGGCGCCCCCGTCGCCCGAGACCGGCGCGGCCTGCCCGCCCGACGCCGCGAGGGCCGCGAAAGCGTCGTCGAGCCTGCTTCCCAGGCGCAGGGGGGCCTCCGGGGCGAGGCGAGGCGCGACGGGGCCTGCGCTCGGCGAGCCGCCGTCGGGCACGGATTCGAGGTCGCCGATCGCGAGCTCGCCGATCGCGAGCAACCGCACCGCGCGCCCGGCGCCGACGAAATCGGTGACCATGCCGGGTGCCGGCCGAGCGAGCAACGTCACAGCGTCGGCCAGCTGCTCGAGCTTGCCTCCGCGGCTGAAGACGGCGATCCGGTCGCCGAGACGCACGGCCTCGTCGATGTCGTGCGTGACGAGCATCACGGTCGTGCCGAGCTCGCGCTGGATCCGCCAGAACTCCTGCTGCAGCCGGCGCCGGCCGGCCGGGTCGACCGAGCCGAACGGCTCGTCCATGAGCAGCACCGGCGGGTCCGCGGCGAGCGCGCGCGCCACCCCGACGCGCTGGCGCTCACCGCCCGAGAGCTGGTGCGGGTAGCGCTGGGAGTAGACGCCGGGCTCGAGGCCGACCAGCTCGAGCAGCTCCGCGGTCCGGTCCCGGGTGCGCCGGGCGTCCCAGCCGAGCAGCGCGGGCACCGTGCCGACGTTCTGGCCCACGGTGCGGTGCGGGAACAGCCCGACATTCTGGATGACGTACCCGATGCGCCGGCGCAGCGCGACGGGGTCGGACAGCGCGATGTCCTCGCCCTTGACCAGGACGCGGCCGGACGTCAGCTCGACGAGCCGGTTCGCCATGCGCAATGTCGTGGACTTGCCGCAGCCCGACGGCCCGACGAGCACGAGCATCTCGTGCTCGTACACCTCGAGGTCGAGCTCGCGCACGGCGACGGTGCCGTCCGGGTACTCCTTGCGCGCCCGCTCGAAGCGGATGACCGGCTCTGCGCTGCTCATGGGCAGGGACGCTACCGGTGCGGTGCCACATCGCGCGCGTGGGCTGGGCCGGGTAGCGTCTGGCCGTGACCTCGACCGAGCCCGCGAACCCCTGGCTGTCGTGGTCCTACGTGCAGACCAACTGGGGCGACATCTCCGTGGCGCTGTCCCAGCACGTCTCGCTCACGATCGAGGCGGTGCTGATCGCCTTCGTGCTCGCCCTGCCGCTGGCGGTGCTCGCGCACAGCCGTCCGCGCCTCGCCGGGCCGGTCCTCGGCCTCGCGGGCGTGCTGTACACGGTCCCGTCGCTCGCCCTGTTCGCGATCCTCGCGCCGTTCACCGGGATCGGGCGCACCACGGTGCTCATCGGCCTGGTCTCCTACGCGATGCTCGTGCTGATCCGCAACATCCTCGTCGGGCTGCAGGGGGTGGACCCGGAGATCCGCGACGCCGCCCAGGGTCTGGGGTACGGCCGCGTCCGGATGCTGCTGACCGTCGAGCTGCCCAACGCGCTGCCGTCGATCGTCGTCGGGCTGCGCCTGGCGACGGTGACGACGGTCGCGCTGGTGACGATCGGGGTGATCGTGGGCTTCGGCGGGCTCGGCCAGCTGATGTTCCGAGGCTTCAACAGCAACTACCGCGCCGAGGTGATGACCTCGACGCTGCTCTGCCTGGCCATCGCGCTCGTCGCCGACCTGCTGCTCTTCATGGCCGGCCGGCTCGCGACGCCGTGGACCCGCGCGGGAGGTCGGCCGTGAGCGACAACAACGTGGTGGGGCAGGCCTTCGTCTGGCTGAACGACCCGCTGAACTGGCAGGGGCCCGAGGGCGTCCCGGCCCTCACCGGCGAGCACGTCGGCATGGCCGTGGTCGCCACCCTGCTCGCCGCGGTGGTGGCGCTGCCGCTCGGCATCTGGCTCGGCCATCGCGGCCGGGGCGGGACGATCACGGTGATCATCGCGAACACCTCGCGCGCGCTGCCGACGTTCGCACTGCTGCTGATCTTCGCGTCCACCGCGCTCAGCTTCGGGAACCGCCCGGTGGTCCTCGCCGCGGCGATCTTCGCGATCCCGCCGATCCTCATCAACGCCCACACCGGCCTGCTCGAGGTCGATCGCGACGTCCGGGAGGCCGCGCGCGGCATGGGCATGTCGGGCGCGCGGTCACTCGCGCTCGTCGAGATCCCGCTGGCCCTGCCGCTCATCGGCGCAGGCCTGCGCACGGCCGCGGTGCAGGTCATCGCCACCATCCCGCTGGCCGGGCTGGTCGGGGGCGGCGGGCTCGGGCCGATCATCATCGGCGGGCTCGCGACCCACCATTTCGGCGAGGTGCTGGCCGGCGGGCTGCTCGTCGTGGTCCTCTGCCTCGCGGCCGAGGGCGTGCTCGCCGCCGGTCAGCACTACCTCTCGCCCCGCCCGATGCGGCCCCAACGCGACCGCGGGCGCCGGAATAACGGGTCCACCGACCGGACAACGTCGGGCAATTCGGTCAAAACCACCGGATCGTAACCTAAACGTGACCTAGCAATGACGCCCGTTCGGTTGGCGGGCCCGAGTGGATCGCGGTCGAATTGGACTTCGTGCCGCACGGGCGGCCGATCATCCTGGGGGTCCTCCATGCGAGCACGTCGATCCACCCTGGCCGCCGTCGCGGCGGGAGTCCTGCTGTTGACGTCGGCCTGCGGGCAGGCGGGTTCCTCCGGGGGTTCGACCAGCACGTCGACCTCTAGCGCAGCTGCCCTGACCACCTGTGCGCCGGTCGCGGGTGACAAGTTGGTCGTCCTCGAGGACGACAAGGGCCTGCAGACGGTCGACAACATCGTCCCGGCGATCAACTCCAAGGCGATCGCGGGCGACTCGACGATCATCCCGCTGCTCGACGCGGTCTCCGCCACGCTCGACACCAAGACGCTCATCGGCCTGAACAAGTCGGTGGACGTGGACCGCCAGACCTCGACCCAGGTCGCGAAGGCCTTCCTCGCCGCCAAGGGCCTCGCCGCCCAGGACAGTGTCGGGAACGGCAAGAAGATCGTCGTCGGCGCGGCCAACTTCTCCGAGAGCGCGACGCTCGCCGCGATCTACGCGGGCGTCCTGAAGTCCGCCGGCTACGACGCGACCACGCAGACCATCGGGGCGAGAGACACCTACGAGCCGCCGCTCGAACAGGGCAAGCTCACGATCGTGCCGGAGTACGCGGGCACGCTCACGGAGTTCCTCAACAAGAAGGAGAACGGGGCCGACGCCAAACCCCTGGCCAGCTCGGACCTCGACGCGACGATGAAGGAGCTGACGACGCTCGGCACGAAGGTCGGGCTCTCGTTCGGCACGCCGGCCGCGGCGCAGGATGTGAACTCGTTCGCGGTCACCACGGCGTTCGCCGACAAGTACAAGGTCAAGACGCTCTCCGAGCTCGCCACGACGTGCGGCGGACTCGTGCTCGGCGGCCCGCCGGAGTGCCCGGACCGCCCGTTCTGCGAGCCCGGCCTGAAGAAGACCTACCACCTGCAGATCACCGATTTCACGTCGCTCGACGCGGGCGGCCCGCTGACCAAGACCGCCATCAAGGAGGGCAAGGTCGCGCTCGGTCTGGTGTTCTCCTCCGACGCGGCGCTCGCCGGCTAGCGGTTCTGCGGCTGCTCGGGGGGACTACAGCCCGTAGCCCTCGAGCAGCCGCAGCCACACCTCGCTCACGGTCGGGTACGCCGGCACCGCGTGCCACAGCCGCCGAAGCGGCACCTGCCCGACGACGGCGATCGTCGCCGCGTGCAGCAGCTCGGCGACCTCCGGACCCACGAACGTCGCGCCGAGGATGATCTCGCGCTCGGTGTCCACCACGATCCAGCCGATGCCCCGGTAGTCGTCCGACGCGACCGTCGGGCCGGCGAGCGACTCGATCTCCACGCTCACCGTCCGCACCGGGTAGCCCGCCTTACGGGCGGCCGCCTCGGTGAGCCCGACGGCGGCGACCTCGGGCCGGGTGAACACGACCTGCGGCACGCCCTGGTGGTCCGCCGTGGCCCGGAACTGGCTCCAGTCCGGGGCGTCGGTCGCCGACGACGCGTCGCCGTCGGGCCCGAACCGCGCCGCGACGACGTCGCCGGCGACCCGGCCGTCGTACTTGCCCTGGTGCGTCGTCGCGACCCGCCCGGTCACGTCCCCCGCCGCGAAGAGCCAGCCCTCGGCGACGGCGGTCACCCGCAGGGAGTCGTCCACGGCGATCGGCGCGCCGGGTTCGAGTCCGATCGTCTCCAGCCCGAGGTCGGTCGTGCGGGGCCGGCGCCCGGCCGCGACCAGCACCTCCGCGGCGAGCACCGACTCACCGACCGACAGGGAGAGCCGCACGCCGCGGTCGTCGCGCATCGCCCGGGTGACCTCGGTGCCGAACCGCAGGTCGACGCCGAGCTTCGTCAGCCCCTCGGCCACGGCGGCCGCGGCGAACGGCTCGGCGCCGGCCAGCACCCGGGTGCCGCGCACGAGCAGGGTCACCC
>NZ_DATCNW010000129.1:0-10170 GCF_036565025.1 Pengzhenrongella sp. | reverse complement strand
CCGGTACCGGGTCGTGCGCCTGCTCGAGCTGTCGGGCCGCGCCCGCGCCCCGCGCCGCGGCCCGCGGCTGGCGATCCAGGACCACCGCAGCAACTGACCGCCCGAACGACTGCCGACGGCCGAATCGCTGACCGAAGACTCTCATCCGGCTGGTTTGCCCGCCGATAGGCAGAATGTGAGCCTCGGCCAGGAGCTTCAACGTGCGGCACCCACTCGATTGCTTGTGATCGACGATGCCGCCGCCGACTCGACCCTGCTCCCGATGGCGCTGCAGGACCGACTCCTTGCCACGGTCTGGATCGACCACGCAACGACGCTCGAGTCCGGGTTGGCACGGCTGAACACCGAGGCCTACGACGGCGTGGTACTGAGTGTCGGTCAACCGCACGACCAGAGCTCAGCGGTGCTCGCGCAGGTCCTGGCCAACGGGCGGGGCGCAGCGATCGTGTTCGTGACGGGCACGGACGACGCCGACCTGGCCCGCGAGGTGCTCCGGCTCGGTGCGCAGGACTACCTGGTGCGGTCGGCGATCCGAACCGATGAGCTCGGACAGTCCGTCGACCGCGCGATCGACCGCCAGCGGACGCTGCGCGAGCTGCACAACGCGCGCGACCAACAGCTCCGCGAGAAGGACCAGTTCCTCTCGCACGTCTCGCACGAGCTGCGATCGCCCCTCTCCGTCGTGAACCTGTTCGCCCAGCTGCTGCTCAGCGGCTCCGGCGGCCCGGTGCTCCCCGAGCAGCGCGAGCTCCTGACGGTGCTGAAGCGCAACGCCGGACAGCTGAAGGTGATGATCGACGACCTGCTCCAGGTGACCCGCGGCGCGACGGGGCGGTTGCGGGTGACCTGTCGCGCCCTGGCGCTGGACGAGCTGCTCGCGGAGGCGGTCGCCGCCTACGAGCCGACGGCCCTCGGTCGGCGAATCAACCTGAGTGTCACCTCCGCGGTCCTGCCGACCGTGCTCGGCGACGCGGAGCGCCTGCACGAGGTGCTCACCAACCTGATCGGCAACGCCCTGAAGTTCACGCCCGACGGCGGCGAGATCGGCATCGAGGCGGTCGTGGAGGGCGACAACGTCTGCGTCACGGTCCGGGACAACGGTCGCGGCCTGCACCCCGGCGATGAAGAACGCATCTTCGAGAAATTCATTCAGGTGAACCAGAACAGTTCCGAGAGCCGCACCGGGATCGGTCTGGGCCTCTACATCTGCCGGCAGCTCATCGAGCTGCAGGGCGGCGTCATCCGGGCGGCGACCGGTCTCAAGGTCGGCGCTGCGATCACTTTCACCATCCCCATCCTCACCCCGAACAATGACCCAAGGACTCAGAGGTAACGCCATGCCGGAAAGACTGAAGATTCTCATTGTCGAGGACGACGACGACATGAGACGCGGCCTGAGCATGCTCCTGAGAACGGAGGGGTATGACGTCGTCGTCGCGCAGGACGGCGTCGGGGCGGTGAGCGTCGCCAGGACCGAGCGTCCCGACCTCGTGCTGCTCGACCTCGGCCTCCCCGCGGGGGACGGTCTCGTCGTGCTCGAGCGCTACTCGAACCTCCCCGCACTGTGCTCCATCCCGGTTGTCGTGCTGAGCGGCCGGGACCCGCAGGAAGCCGGGCAGGCGGTCCGGAAGTTTCATGTGGCGGCCTTTCTCAGCAAGCCCGCCGAAGCCGAGGACCTCACCAGAGCGATCGAGCGCGCCCTGCTCGGCGAGATCAGCATGCCGCTCGGATCCCGCGCGGACAGCGTGCCCGCTCGTTGGACGTAGCCGACGTGAGCGCGACACCGGTCACGACACAGGCGCCGAAGGATCACAGCCGCTCACCGGCAGTGGGCTGGATCCGTCGCGTGAGTGCGGCCGCCGTCGGAACGATGGGGTTCGCCGTGCTGGTCGGGTGGTTTGCCGGCATCGACCCGCTCACCACGCTCGTGCCCGGCTATCCCGCGATGATGCCGAACACGGCCCTGGCCTTGGTCGTCCTCGCGATTGCCGTGGCGGCGCTCGAGCACGGGCCGATCGCCTCCGTGCTCGGCGGCGCGGTCGCCGCACTCTCTGGACTGACGCTCGCCGAGTACGTGTTCGGGCGCCCGTTCGGGATCGACCTCCTGCTGCCGGGGATCGACATCGACCACTACGCGGCGAGGATGTCGCCGGTCACGGCGGTGTCGCTGCTGCTGCTCGGAGTGGGCGTGCTCGTGCGGTCCTCCCGGGTGCGGCTGATGAACGGCCTCGCGCTGTCGTCGATGTGTCTGGGCTACATCGCGGTTCTCGGCTACGCCTACAGCTCCTCCCCGCTCTACACCGTGGGCGGGTACACCAGCATGGCGCTGCACACCAGTCTCAGCTTGGTGGTGCTGTCGATCGCACTCGTCCTGGCGAAACCGTCGGCGGAGCTGGCCGACCGACTGTGGGACGGTGGCAGCGCCGGAACGATGCTGCGCCGAGCCATGCCGCTGGTGATCTGCGGACCGCTGATGCTGGGCTGGCTCGGTCTGTGGGCTCAGCATCGGGGCTGGTTCGACACCAACTTCGGTGTTGCCGTGCTCGTCCTGTCCATGTCCGTTCTCGGGCTCGCCCTGAGCTGGCTGTTGGCGTCTGGGCTGCGCGAGATCGATCGGCAGCGTGAGCGCATCGCGGACGCCCTGGTCGAGGCGAACCGCACGCTGGCGGCGACCGTGCTGTATCGGACGGACGAGCTGGAACGGACGGTCGAGGTACTCAAGACCCTGGTCCGTTCAGCACCCGTGGGAATCTTGGTGTTCGACCAGTTCGGCACCCTGCTGGCGGCGAACGAGCGATGGCTGGAGCTCAGCGGGCTCACCCACGAAGAATCACGGCACGCCGGCTGGCTCGAGGCCGCACACCGCGACGACCAGGAACGCGTGCGATCGGAGTGGCGCGCGGGCATCGATGCCGGGCTGCCGTACGAGACCGACCTGTGCCTGGTGACGCCGCAGGGCCGGATCAGCTGGGTGCAGCTGACCCGTGCGCCGGTGTCCACCTCGGGAGTCCTGACCGGGCACGTCGCGAGCGTCACCGATGTGACGGCGGTGCACGTCGCCAGGGAGGAGTCCCTTGCCCTCACTGAGAGCGCGGAGCGCGCGATCGCCTTCTATGACGCCCTCCTGGCGGCCTTTCCTGACTCCGTCTTCGTCACGGACGTGGCGACCGGTGCCGTCACCTACTGGTCGCGCGACGACGACATCGTGGGCATGACCCCCGACGAGATGCGTGCCCTGGGGCCGAATGTGAACGACCTCGTCCATCCGGAGGACCGGTCGCGACTGCAGGCCGAGAACCTCGCCGCGGCAAATCTCGCTCAGGGCGAGGTGCGTTCTCTCGTCTATCGCGCCAAGCCACCCGATGGCGCGTGGCATTGGCTGAGTCGGCGCCTGACCCCCTTCCGGCGCGACGCCAGTGGCGCGGTGATCGAGGTGCTCGGCCTCTCGCGCAACCTGAGCGGTGCCGCGCGCCAGGACGAGACCCTTATTCGAGAGGCCCGGTACGACGGCCTCACCGGGCTACCGAACCGTGCGCACGCGATCGACCGGGTCGAGGTCGCACTGTCCCGCGCGGGGCACGAGAACGGGGAGATCGGGGTGTTGTTCTGCCGCCTCGATGGCCTCGCCGACCTCATGAACGGTGCCGGGCGGGCGAGCGCCGAGGAAATCCTCCTCGACACCGCCCGTCGGCTGCACAACGTGCTTCTGACCCGGCCCGAGGACACCGTCGCCCGGGTGGGATTCGACGCGTTCGTCGTCGTCGTCGAGCCGTGGAACGCAGTCCGTGCGGACGGGCACCAGCCCCGGCGCAGCCGCGACCGTTCTGTGGTGACGGGGATCGCGGACCAGGTCGCGGCGGCACTTCGCCAGACCGTGACCGTCGACGGCATCGAGCACCTGCTGACCGTCAGCGTCGGAGTCGCCTTCGCGACGGGAGTGCCCGTCGGCGGCTCGGGGCCGGTCGCCGCGTCCGACGCGCTGCGCGACGCCGAAGAAGCCCGGTCAAGCCCCGTCAGGTCGCGTTGAACGCTGCGCACCGGACTCCGGGTCCCGCGGGCGGCACTCCAGGACCACGACCGCAGTGCGGTGAGTGCTGGGTGTATGGCTGGGTGTAGCGAACGCGTACCGCTGGTGCGCTTTGGCCGCACCCAGCCATACACCCAGCCTGTACACCCGGCCTCGATAGGGTTGCCGTCCGGCGTCTTTCAGGGCGTCGAGAGTGATGAGGTCATCGTGGTTGACGGCGTGGTTGAACGCGCGAGTGCGCAGCGGACGCTGCACGACCGGCAGAACCGCCGACTGACGATCCTGGTCGTCGCGCTGCTCGCCCTGCTCGCTCTGGACGTCCTGCTCCTCGCGGTGGGTAGCCGCGCACCCGCCTGGTCGTCACCACTGCCGAGGTCCCGGATGCTGGCGTCGAGTCTGGGCCTCGGGTTCGCCGCGGGCGGGGCGGTGGCGGCGGTCCTCGCGCTGATCCTGACCACGCGCGACACGGCGTCGCGGGCGTTCACCCGGGGAATGCGACCCAAGGACCGCAAGGTCCTGCTCAAGCAGGTGGGCGGAGAGCAACCCACCCATCCGACCGACCTTGCGTTCGTGCGCGGGTACGCGCACGCGCTCGCCGGCCAGAGCTACACCCTCCTGCTCCCGCTCGCCATCGCCCTGATGTATCTGGGCATGGCGCTCGGCCGCGCTGCTCGCGGCGACCGCTGGCTCACGGCCCTCGCGGTGTCCACGCTTGCGGGCTTCGTCGTCATCGTCCTGCGCTCCGCGCGCCAGATCCGAGCCGCGCGGCGCTTCCTCGACAGGCATCCCGAACCGCAGCCTCCGACCTGATCACGGCCCGTCGTGAGCGGCCGCGGCCAAGACGTAGGGCTTCCTTCACCGGCCATCGAACGGGTCGCCGTCGCGCTCCAGGCGGTCGAGCACGTCGTCGGGGGTGAGCTGCGCGAGACCCTCGTCCGCGAGCTCGTCCCAGGTCCGGGGAGCCGCCACCGTCGGACGCTCGTTGCCGCGCAACGAGTACGGCGTGATGGTGGTCTTGCCGGGGTGGTTCTGGGACCAGTCGAGCAGCACCTTGCCACCGCGCAACGCCTTGCTCATGTTCGCCACGATGAGCTTCGGGTGCGCGGCCGCGAGCTCGTAGGCGAGGTCGTGCGCGTACTGATGGACCTCCATGACGGTCCGCCGGCCGTCGAGTGCCGCGTACAGCTGCAGGCCCTTGCCGCCCGAGGTCACCGGGACCGTGGTGAGCCCGTCGGCGCGCAACCGGTCCGCGACCACGTGCGCGACGGCGGCGCACTGCGCGAGGGCTGCCGGCAGGCCCGGGTCGAGGTCGATCACGAGCCGGTCCGGGTTGCGCACCTCCTCGTCGAGCCCGACCCGCCACTGCGGGGTGTGCAGCTCGAGCGCTCCCTGGTTCGCCGACCAGACGATCGCCGCCAGATCCTCCAGGAACGGGAACGTGAGCTCCTTACCCTCGTCGTCGGAACCGGGCGCGGCCCGCAGGACCTGCCGGCGGAGCCAGCCGGGCGCCCCGGCGGGGATGTTCTTCTCGAAGAACTTCTGGCCCGCGACGCCCTGCGGGAACCGGATCCGGGTGACCGGGCGGTCCCGCAGCTGGGGGAGCAGCACCCCGGCCACCCGGGAGTAGTAGTCGATGACCTCCGCCTTCGTCACGCCGACCGACGGGTACATGACCTTGTCCAGGTGCCCGATGCGCACCTGGCGACCGTCCACGTCGACCAGCTGACTGCCGTCGCTCGGGTTCACAGGTCCTCCCACGGATCAACGGCCACGTCGTCGCGCACGCCGCGCAGGACGGGTTGGCGAAGCCGCCCGCCGGGCGTGCGGGTCAGGTAGGTGACGTCCATCAGGACGCCGGGCTCGCACCAGCGCGCACCACGCGCGTCGATCGCGGGCACGGCTTCGGCGAACGGGCTCGACGGCCGCTCGTGCGCGCCCAGCAGGCCGGCCAGCCGGATCCCGAGCGGACCGGTCAGGCCGCTGCCCGCGCGGCCCAGGTAGCGCAGCGCTCCGGTGGCGTCGGGCGCGCCGAGCAGCACGGCCCCGAGGCGACCCGTTCCGGTCGACTCCCCGCGCCAGCCGCCGACGACGGCCGTCCGGGTGCTCCGGTGCGCCACCTTGACCCAGTCCCGCGAGCGCCGACCGGGCTGGTAGGTCGACGCGCGGCGCTTCGCGAGGACCCCCTCGAGACCGTGCTCGAGCGTCACCCGCCAGAGGTCGCCGCCGTCGTCGTACACGGGGGACAGCTGGACCCGCGCTGGCAGCTCGAGGCGTTCGAGGGTCGCGCGGCGCTCGTCGAACGAGCGTCGGGTCAGGTCGACGCCGTACAGCCGCAACACGTCGAAGACCACATAGCTGACCGGAAGTCCCTCCGCGAGCTTGCTGGCCCGGGCCGCGTCCCGCACGTGCATGCGCTCCGCGAGCGCCGCGAACGACGGGACGCCGTCGACCATCGCGACCACCTCGCCGTCGAGCACCGCACCCTGGATCCCGGCCAGCCCGGCGAGCTCGGGATAGGCCGGCGTGACGTCCCGCTCGTTGCGGCTCAGCAGCCGCAACCGGTCGCCGGTGGTGTCCGCGAGCAGCCGGACGCCGTCCCACTTGACCTCGTACGCCCACTCGGGGCCGGTGGGAAGTGCGGTCGGATCGGCCGCTCGGGTAGCGAGCATGGGCTGCACAGGTCCATCCTGCCCAGATAGACGCGTTTCGGCGCGCGAACGGGTATGTCGGCACATCGCAACGAGGAGGCGATGACGGTGCGAGCGATCTGGAAGGGCGCGGTGGCCTTCGGGCTGGTCAACGTCCCGGTCAAGCTGTACGCGGCCACCGGTGAGCACGAGGTCCCGCTGCACCAGGTGCACCGCACCGACGGCGGCCGGATCCGGTACAAGAAGACGTGCAGCGTCTGCGGCGAGCCGGTCGAGATGAGCGACATCGCCAAGGGCTACCAGACGGACGACGGCGAGCTGGTCGTGCTCACCGACGAGGACCTCGCGGAGCTGCCGCTCGCGACGGAGCGCGAGATCTCGGTGCTCGAGTTCGTCCCGGCGGACCAGGTGGACCCGATCCTGCTGGCGAAGACGTACTACCTCGAACCGGAGAAGACGGCCGCCAAGCCGTACGCCCTGCTGCGCGAGGCGCTCGTGAACAGCAACCGGATGGCCGTGGTCCGCGTCGCCCTGCGCCAGCGCGAGTCGATGGCGGTGCTGCGCGTGCGGGACGACGTGATCTGCATGCAGACCCTGCTGTGGCCGGACGAGATCCGCGCCGCGGACTTCCCGGTGCTCGACGCCGACGTGTCGGTCCGCCCGCAGGAGCTGCAGATGGCCAAATCGCTGGTCGAATCCCTCGCCGGCGACTTCGACCCGTCGCAGTTCGAGGACCGGTACCAGGGTGCGCTCGAGGCACTCATCGAGGCGAAGGTGTCGGCGGGCACGACCCAGGCGGTGCCCGCCGAGAACGCCGCTGGCAAGACGCGGGGCGGTGGGGAGGTCATCGACCTGCTCGCCGCGCTGCAACGCAGCGTCGAGAAGGCCCGGGAGGCGCGCGGCGCGAGCCCGCGGGAGGCCGAGCCAGCTCCGGCGGCGGCGGAGGTCGAGGCTCCCACGCGGGGGAGGACCCCACCCAAGGCAGCGGCCGCACGTGCGAAGCCGGCCGCGAAGACCGCGTCGAAGCCGGCCGCCAAACCAGCCGCCAAACCGGCAGCCAAACCGGCAGCGAAGCCGGCAGCGAAGGAGGCGGCCGCGACGGGAACCGCGGCCAAGGGAGCCGCCCGCGCGAAGGAGACCACCGCCCGGAAGACCGCGGCGAAGACCGAGGCGCCGGTCGAGGCCACCGGGACCGAGACGGCAGCCAAGACGCGGACCACCACCCGCCGTCGCGCGTCCTGATCCGCGGCCCGGACGATGGCGGAGCGGACCGCGCGCGAGGCGCAGGAGGATGCGATCGCGACCCTGAACCGGATCGCGTTCCTGCTCGAACGGGCGCAGGCGACGTCGTACCGCAGCGAGGCGTTCCGGCGCGCCGCGAAGACCGTCGCGGGAACCGACCCGGAGCGGCTGCGGGCGCTGGCCGGCTCCGGTGGCCTGTCGGAGCTGCCCCGCGTGGGGGACCGGACCGCGAGCGTGATCGCCGCCCGGCTGCGCGGGGAACCGTCCGAGTACCTCGAGGGGCTCGAGCGGGCGGCGGCCTCGCCGGCGTCGGGCCCCAGGGCGGCGCTGCGCGACTCCCTGCGCGGCGACCTGCACTCCCACACCGAGGCCAGCGACGGCCACAGCCCGCTCACGGACATGGCGCTGGCCGCGATGGAGCTCGGGCATGACTACCTGGCCATCACGGACCACTCGCCGGGGCTGACCGTCGCGCACGGCCTGAGCCCGGCCCGGCTGCGCGCCCAGCTCGACCAGATCGCGGCGCTCAACTCGTCTCTCGAGACCGCGGGTTCCGCGTTCCGGGTGCTCACCGGGATTGAGGTCGACATCCTCGAGGACGGCTCGCTCGACCAGGAACCCGACCTGCTGGCCGCGCTCGACGTCGTGGTGGCGTCCGTGCACTCCAAGCTCCGGTCGGAGTCCGGTCCGATGACGCGCCGCATGCTGGCCGCCGTCGCGAACCCGAACGTGGACGTGCTCGGGCACTGCACCGGACGTCAGCTGATCGGGCCCCGGAAGCGCCCCCCGAGCAGCTTCGACCACGAGGCCGTGTTCGCGGCGTGCGCCCTGCACGACGTCGCCGTGGAGATCAACTGCCGACCGGACCGGCTCGACCCGCCGCACGCGCTGCTCCAGATCGCCGTCGACGCCGGTTGCCTGTTCTCGATCGATACCGACTCGCACGCGCCGGGGCAGCTCGACTGGCAGCTGGTCGGGTGCGAGCGCGCGGCCCAGCACGACATCCCGGCCGCCCGGATCATCAACACCTGGCCACTCGAGCGGATGGTGGCGCGCGGGAAACGATCCGGAAGCGCGGCGGACCCACCTCTGGGGGTGCGATGAGGGTCGCCGTCGTCGGTGCGAGCGGGAACGTCGGGACCGCCCTGCTGCGGCGGTTCGCCGGCGACGGCACGGTCACGTCGGTGGTCGGGATCGCACGCCGCCCGCCGCCGGCGACCGCTCTGTCCACCGGCGATCTGCCCGCGCCGTACGACGTCGCGAGCTGGGTCGGGTGCGACATCGCGTTCCCCGGGCCGGACGAGCCCGTCGTCGAGCGCCTCGCGACCGCCCTGGCCGGGGCCGACGCCGTCGTGCACCTCGCGTGGGCCATGCACCCGAGCCACGACCACGTCGCCATGCACCGCACGAACGTGATCGGCGCGCGCCGGGTGGCCGAGGCCGCCCTGCTCGCGGGCGTGCCGCACTTGGTGGTCGCATCCTCGGTCGGCACGTACTCCCCGGCGCCCGACGACGTGCCGCGCGACGAGCGCTGGCCGATCGAGGGCGTGCGGAGCTCGGGGTACAGCCTGGACAAGGTCACCGTGGAGCGCGGCCTGGACGAGATCGAGCACCTGCACCCGCGCCTGGTCGTGGCACGGGTGCGGTCCGCGCTGGTGTTCCAGCGTGCGGCTGGGCGCCAGGTCACCCGCAACTTCCTCGGGCGCCTGGTGCCCACCCGACGACTCGCCCGCGAGCTCCCGACGCTGCCGTGGCCGCGCGGGCTGCGGCTCCAGGCGGTGCACGCCGACGACCTCGCCTCGGCGTACCGCGAGATCGTCGTGCGGCGCCAGCGCGGCCCGTTCAACATCGCGGCCGACGACGTCCTGCACGCCGCCGACGTCGCGGGCCTCGTGTCCGGCGGCCGGTACCGGGAGGTGCCGCCGGAGCTCGCGCGGGCCGTCGTCGCCGCGGCCTGGCACGCCAGGATCGTCCCGGTGAGCCCGGGGTGGGTCGACCTGGCGGGCGCGGTTCCCGTGCTGGACACCGGCCGGGCGGCGCACCTGCTCGGGTGGCACCCGGTGCACTCGAGCCTCGAGAGCCTCGCGGAGGTGCTGGCCGGCATCGCGGAGGGCGCGGGGAACGCGAGCCCGCCGTTGCGCCCGCGGCGAGGGGTGCTGCCCCGCTACGGCTGACGAACTGAACGCCGTAACGTCCGAACACGTAACGTCCGAGCGCTGACGTCCTATAGGACGTCAGCGCTCGGACGTTGCG
>NZ_DATCNW010000128.1:0-4681 GCF_036565025.1 Pengzhenrongella sp. | reverse complement strand
GGCGGGTCCCGCCGCCACTGACGTTCGTGGCGGTGTTGTTGACCAGCCGGCGCAGTCGCGGGTAGAGCTTCTGCTGGTAGTCGGCCTTCATACGATTCGTGGCGGCAAGGTCGGAGTCCGGTTCCGTGTACAACGAGACGGTCCCCGACTGGACCAGGACATGTCCACCGTAGTCCTGCAGCGCGTGGCCGAGCGCCAGGCCCTCGGCAGACAGGCCGAGCTTGGTGAGGTCGACGCTCGGTGGGATCGCGAACATCGTGCCCATCGGGATCGTCCCGCTGTAGATGTTGGTTCCGACCTGGTTGTCCTGAAGCCGCGCCGGCCACACCGGTCCCGACTTCAGCATGGTCGCCGGGGCTCCGATCGCGATCGTGTGCGGGATCTTCTTGCCGGCGACCTCATGGCTGCGGATCAGCCCGATCAGGAAGCTGATGCCGGACGCCCGCGAGCCGCGCTGCAAGCCGTCCCCGCGCAGATCGTTGATGTTCACGTAGGTGCTCGCGTAGTGCGTGCTGTCGACCTTGGTGAACTTGTAGGCCTCGTAGAGCGTGACGCCGTCGGGCTGGATGATGCCGACGTGCTTGTCGGTGCCCGCGGTCGGCTCCAGGCCAGTCGGGATGTAGATGCGGCGCACGACGTCGGGGTTCTTGCCCGTGTCGGTGAGGTAGACGTAGGGGTCGCTGGTCTTGGCGCGGGCGATCTTGATGGACCACCGATCGCGGTTGATCGTTGGCGTCCCGCTCAGCAGGGTGCGCGTCATGGTGGACGTCGAGGACTCGTAGACGGCCCCCGAGCCGACCGACGTGTTCGCCATGGCTGTGACCGCCCAGGGGTACAGCGCGGCCGTGCGGTACACGACCGTCGAGGAGACGATCGCGGACTGGAGGTAGAACTCCTCGCTCGCGACGATGGCGCCGATGACCGCCTCGGTCCGCATGCCGTCCTGGATCGCGCCGACCCACTTGGCTCGGCCGGACTCGTCGACCGCCCGGCCCAGGAGGTGCCGATACTGACCATCGACCACGTCGCTGACGTGCTCGGTCGAGAACAGGAAGCCGGTGGCGACCCGTGCGCGGCTCATGCCAGCGGCCATCCGGCCTGCCCAGGTGTCGATCTCGCTGGTCGAGGCACTGCGCCCGAGAATGTCGGTGTACAGGCTCGAGACCCAGCGACGGTTCGTGCCACCGGCCGCGGCGTAGTACTCCGGGGAGCTGACGAAACCGGACTCCACCTGCTGGTCGGTGTACCCGGCGGCCATCCGGGCCAACCAGACGTCGAGGCCCTCCGCATCGGCGTCACGGCCGAGGTACAGGCGGTAGGTCGCCCGGATCAGGATCGTGCGGTACTCCGAGCTCACGGTCAGGGCGTTCGCGAGCGTCACCCGCGGGGTCCCGTCCACGAGCCGGCCGGACCAGGTCGAGAGCGCGGTCGGGCTCGGGGCCCGGCCGAGCAGGTCCCCGTACGCCTGCGCGACGAAGCGCCCGCTGCGGACCAGCGGGTCCTCGGTCGCCGCGTGCAGGGTGCCGACCGCCTGGGAGGCCGATCCGAGCCCGCCCAGCACCACGAGGGCGGCGAGCGCGAAGGCCGTGGTGAGGCGGGCGCGCACGGCGGTGCGCCCGCGCGGTCGCCGGGTGCGGGACGTGGGCAGGGATGAGGTGCTGGTGTCGGTGATCTGCGCCGAGTGAGAATGAGTGAAAGGCACTGGGTCTCCTGGAGCGTTCGCGCCCGACACAATCCCCGAAGTCCGCGGCACTGACGTCACTTGGTCCTCCCCGAGCGGGGCAAGCTACGTCTCTGATCGGCTCCCGGAGCCCAGTCGTGAGGTCCCGGTGCGAGAAATCGCTCACACGGCGGTACTGCGTGAGCGGCGGAGGTCGGCGTAGGTGTCGAGCAGGTTCAAGCGGGAAAGGCGCCGTCGGGCCGGCTCATGGCCGGACCGACGGACGCTGGTGCTCACGAGCTCTGTGATCAGCCCAGGGGAGCCGCCGGTGTCAGTAAGCGGGTCCCGCCGCCGCTGACATTCGTTGCCGTGTTGTTGACCAGGCGGCGCAGCAGCGGGAAGAGCTTCTGCTGGTAGTCGGCCTTCATCCGATTCGTGGCGTCGTAGTCGGCGTCGGGCTCGGTGTAGAGCGCGACGGTGGAGGACTGGACCAGGACGTGGCCGCCGTAGTCCTGCAGGGCGTGTCCCAGGGCCATTCCCTCGGCGGAGAGGCCGAGCTTGGTGAGGTCGACGCTCGGTGGGATGGCGAACATGGTGCCCATCGGGATCACGCCGGTGTAGATGTTCGTGCCGACCTGGTTGTCCTGCAGCCGGGCCGGCCATACCGGGCCGGACAGCATCATGGACGCCGGGGTGCCGATGGCGATCGTGTGCGGAATGACCTTGTCGGCCATCTCGTGGGTGCGGATCAAACCGATCAGGAAGCTGATCCCGGAGGCCCGCGAGCCGCGCTGCAAGCCGTCCCCGCGCAGATCATTGATGTTGACGTACGTGCTGGTGAAATGCGTCGCGTCGACCTTGTTGTACTTGTAGCACTCGTAGAGCGTGACGCCGTCGGGCTGGATGATGCCGACGTGCTTGTCGGTGCCCGCCGTGGGCTCGAGGCCGACCGGGATGTAGATCTTGTAGACCACGTTCGGCGTCTTCCCGATGTCGGTCAGGTAGACGAAGGGGTCGGTGGTCTTCGCGAGCGCAATGGAGATCGACCACCGGTCGCGGTTGATCGTCGGCGTCCCGGTAAGAAGGGCGGCGGTCATCGTTGACGTCTTCGACTCATAGATTGCGCCGGAACCGACCGAGGTGTTCGACATCGCCGTCACCGCCCAGGGGTCATACGCCGCGGTGCGGTAGACGGGAGCCGCATCGGACTGCGCGTAGTACTCGTCGCTCCCGACGATGCCGCTCGTGATGGTCTCCAGCCGCGTCCCGGACTGGATCGCGCTCACCGCGGTGGTCCGCTCGGCGTCGAGCAGGGCGCGGTTGAGGAACGCCTGGTACTGCACATCGACCACGCCGCCGAGGTGTTCGGCCGACATGAGGAAGCCGGTGGCGACCCGGGAACGCGAGACACCCCTGGCCATCTGGCCGGTCCAGAAGTCGAGGTCGGCGCTCGACGCGGTGCGCCCGAAGATGTCGACATACAGCTTCGCGATCCAGGTCCGGTTCGTGCCGCCGGCACCGGTGTAGTACTCGGACGAGACAGTAAATCCCGACTCCATCTGCTGGATCGTGTATCCGCTCGCGATCCGCGAGAGCCAGGTGGTCATCCCGGTGGCATCGGCGGCGCGGTTGAGGTAGTGCTGGTAGGTGTTGTTGACCAGCCCGGTGCGGTACTCCGTACCGACGGTGAGGGCGTTCGCCACCGCGATCCGCGGGGTCCCCCCGACGAGTGCGGTCTCCCAGCTCAGCAGGCTCGAGGCGTCGGGTGCGTGGCCGACCAGGTCGCCGTAGACCTGGGTGATGTAGCGGTCGGCGCGGGTGGCGGCCGTCTCGGTCACGCCCTGGGCGGCGGGCGCGAGCCCGACCGTCGCGACGAGTGCCGCGATCCCGAAGGCCGTGGCGACACGGGCAGCGACAGCGGTGCGGCGCAGGCGGGAGAGCGGGCTGGTGCGGCTGGCCTGCGACGACTGGGGGAGGCTGGTACTGGCCGCGGCGGCGATCTCTTCCAATGGGCGGGAAGCGAGGGTCACGTAGTCTCCCTGAGCGGTCGGGCGCCAGGTGACCCGGTCGGATCGCGGCACCTGCGTTGCTTGCCCCAGGTGGGGCACGTTATTTCAATCATCGGCCGCGCAGGTTCGGGTCATGAGGCACCGCGGCACATTATTTATTCGCACTGCGCCAAATGGGGAGTACAACCCCGAAAACGCATAGGTTCGCCGGGTCCAAAGGTGCACAAAACGTTGCAGGCGCACGGGACAAAGGTCCCGACTTCCGCTTCCAATTACTGCCGGTCTGGTCGCTATGGGCGATTTGGTTGGGCAGTGCGAACGGGCGCCGAGGATGCGCGTTGAATGTGCCTTTTGATGGGGTCGGGGCGCAGGAATTTGATCATGAATCGACCGAAAGGGACGGTGGAAATGATCACTACCGCCCAAATGTCCGGTTGATCATTACCCGCCGGCGGGCGACGGGCGCGACCTCAGCGCGCGAGGCGCTCGACGACCGCACCGAAGAGTGACGGCACGCCCACGGCGAGGGGCACGATCGCGGGCCGCAGCGGGCTGGTCGCCGCGGCCACCAGCCCGGCGGTGAGCACCCGGTAGTCGCGGGTTGCCGCGGACCAGGCGCGCTCGTACCCGGCGGCATCCTCGAGGTGCGCCACTGCGGCGGCGGCCTGGGCCAGGCCGACCCGCAGCCCCTCGCCGGTCAGGGCGTCCACATAACCAGAGGCGTCGCCGACCAGCCGGATCCGGCCCGCCGTCCGCCGCGTCGTGTGCTGCCGCAGCGGTCCGGCGCCCCGCAGCGAGCCGGCCGGCCCGGCGTCCCCCAGCCGGTCGACGAGCGCGGGGAAGGTCGCGAGCGCCGCGGCGTAGTCGACGCGCGGCGGGCCGAGCA
The DNA here is from genome assembly GCF_036565025.1 of Pengzhenrongella sp. NCBI lineage: Bacteria > Bacillati > Actinomycetota > Actinomycetes > Micrococcales > Pengzhenrongella > Pengzhenrongella sp. The sequence continues at coordinate 126 of NZ_DATCNW010000128.1, read as the reverse complement.
GGGCCACGCCGACGACGTCGTCGGCCACGGGCGTGACGTAGGCCTCGACGGTCGGGCCCCAGTGCACCTCGACGAAGTCCGTCCACGCCGCGACGCGGAAGTGCCGGCGGGTGCCGTACCTGCGCC
>NZ_DATCNW010000127.1:0-1805 GCF_036565025.1 Pengzhenrongella sp. | reverse complement strand
CGTCCCGGCTGCTCGTCGCCGAGCGCGGCCTGGACCCGACCGGCGCCGTGGTGGCCGACATCGCCTGGCTCGGCTCGGTCAACGCCTACCTCGGTGCGGCGGCGGGGTTCGCGACCGGCACGCCCGCAGGGGTGGCCGCGTGGCTGGTCGCCTGCGCGGACGCGGTGCGGACCGGGGCCGACGAGGGGCGCGCGATCGCGGACGCGGTGCTCGCCGGCAGGCTGGACGACCCGTCCGGGGCGTGAGCCCCCGCCGCAGCGCGCGGCGCACACAACAACGGCGTCCCGCGGGACGCCGTCGCCGTACAGCGAAATCGAAGAGGGGTATCAGGCGTGTAACTGAGTTGTCGCTACGGGTCGAGCCCGGTCGGCATGTCCGCTACGTGGACAGGTCGCGCGTGGGTTCCCTCTCCTCTTTGCTGTTGTGTCTCCCTTGATACATGGATGGTGAGCGCTTGGGAAGGGCCGTTCGTGAACATGCAGGTCAGGAAATTTGGCCGTCCGGGAGGTGGACCTGGCGTCCACCAGGTGGGCGCTCCGCGCGGCCTTATCCGGAGCGCCGGGAGCGCAGCTTGACCACGGCCCGCCACACGAGTACCCCGACGACCACTGCGACGCTCACCGCGCCGACCGTGATCACGGGTTGCGGGGCCAGGCGCGAGCGCAGCGAGATGGGACGGCTGAAGGTCAGCACGCCCCAGCCCTTGCTCAGCGCGAGCCGGCGCAGCGCCCGGTCCGGGTTCACCGCGAACGCGTGCCCGACGGCGCCGAGCATCGGCGCATCCGTGATCGAGTCGGAGTAGGCGTAGCTCGCAGCGAGGTCGTACCCGGCGGTGGCGGCGAGCTCGCGGACGGCGGACGCCTTGTTCTCGCCGTACGCGTAGAAGTCGATGTCACCGGTGTACTTGCCGTCCTCGACGGTCATCCGGGTGGCGATCACCCGGTCCGCGCCGAGCACGGCCGCGATCGGCTCGACGATCTCGGCGCCGGACGCCGAGACGATCACGACGTCGCGGCCGGCCGCGTGGTGCTCCTCGATGAGGACCACGGCCTCGGCGTACACGGCGGGGTCGATGAGCTCGTGCAGCGTCTCCGCGACGATCTGCGACACCTGCGCGACGTCCCAGCCGACGGCGAGCGAGGACAGCTGGGCACGCAGCCGCTCGGTCTGGTCGGCGTCCGCCCGGCCGACGAGGTAGACGAACTGCGCGTACGCCATCCGCAGCACGTCGCCACCGGTGATCAGGCCGCCCGCATAGAACGGGCGCGAGAACGCCGTCGCCGACGACGTCGCGATGATCGTCTTGTCGAGGTCGAAGAACGCCGCGCCGCGCGGGCGCGGGTCCGGGTCTGTGCTCGCGTCAAAGTCGGTCGCGTCGCCCTGTGGTGAACCGATCGGCGTGCCCATATCTCCTCCGTCGCAGACAGCAGCGTCGCGAGCCTAGCCAACGGGCCGAGCCGACCCCAGGACGTGTCCGCGGGCGGCCGTGCACAGGCCGGCCACGGGGGCGGGCGGCGCGGGCGCGGATCGGGTCAGCATGGGGCGCGGGTGCGGGGTGGCCGAGTGCTCGGGATCGGGCATGGCGAAGGTCGCGGACCGGTGTTGTCGTGGCGGGTCGGGTCGGGTCGGGTCGTGGCGGTGCCGTGGTGGCAGTGACACAGGGGGGCGGTGGAGTCGATGGGGAGCGGTCGGGTGGTCGGCGTCGTCGGGGCGCGCGGGGGGATCGGGGCGTCCTCGCTCGCGGCGTCGCTCGCGCGGCGGCTCGCGGCGGGGAGCTCGCGGCGGGGTCGCCGCGCGCGACGGGG
>NZ_DATCNW010000126.1:0-7476 GCF_036565025.1 Pengzhenrongella sp. | reverse complement strand
GGCACGACCCCCGCCAACACCGGGGGTGACGACCGCGTGCCCGCCGTGACCCGACGCTTCTACCTCTCGGTCGGCGCGAAGTTCACTCTCGCGATGGCCTTCACGGTGGTGTGGGTCTGTCTGTCGGTGTGGATCTCCGGCGGCTGGGTGCGCGATCTGGTGCCCGTGACCGGAGTCGTCCTTGCCTGGGTGATCGTCATCCTCGTCGCCTACCTGCCGGGCGCCATCGTCGCGTTCCTGGCCGTCTCGCTGCTGCTCGACCGGCAACCACCGCTGCGGGTGGCCTCGCCGACGACGGGACTGACCGTCATCATCGCGGCGCGCAACGAGGAGCGCGGCATCGGCGAGACGATCGCCGCGATCAGCCGGACCGACTACGCGGGTCCGGTCTTCGTCATCCTCGCCGACAACGGGTCGACCGACGGCACCTGCGACGCGGCACGAGCGACCGCCGCGGACCTCGGCATCTCGCTGCGCATCATCTGCGAGCCGACCCCCGGCAAGTCGAACGCGCTCAACACGGCGCTGCCGCACGTCGATACTCCCTACGTGGTGACCGTCGACGCGGACACCCTGCTGCACAAGGAGTCCCTGCGCCGGCTGGTCTCGCGCCTGGAGTCCGCGCCGTCGGACACCGCGGCGGTCGCCGGAACGGTCCTGGTGCGCAACTCCCGGGTGAACCTGCTCACGCGCATGCAGGAGTGGGACTACTACCTCGGCATCGCCGCCGTGAAGCGGATGCAGGGCCTGTACCAGGCGACGCTCGTCGCCCAGGGTGCCTTCTCGCTCTACCTGACCGAGGAGGTGCGACGGGTGGGCGGCTGGCCCGACGCGATCGGCGAGGACATCGTGGTGACCTGGCGCCTGATGGAGCACGGTGACCGGGTCCTGTTCGAGCCGACCGCCGTCGCGTTCACCGATGCCCCGGTCCTGGTGCGGCACTTCATGCGGCAACGCGCGCGCTGGGCGCGCGGGATGCTCGAGGGGATCGCCACCGTGCCGCCGTGGCGCCAGACCCGGCGGCTGACGGGGTTCATCGCCGGGGTCGACCTGCTCATCCCGCTGCTCGACGTCGGCTACACGTTGATCTGGCTGCCCGGCCTCGTGCTGTTCTTCCTGGGGTACCCCGTGATCGTCTCGGCGTGGACGCTCGCCGTCCTGCCGGTGACCCTGCTCGTGTACGGCGGGCTGCGAACCTTCCAGACCCGGCACGTCTTCGGGCCGCTCGACCTGCAGGTTCGCCAGAACCGGATCGGCTACGTCGCGTTCCTGCTCGGGTACCAGGTGCTCTGCTCGACGGCGTCCCTCGCCGGGTACGCGCAGCATCTGGTCGGGGCGCACCGGCGCTGGAAGTAGTCCGGCTCGGTCGCTGCGCAACCGACCTTTATTTACGCAAGGCGATTGTTTCGGCGCAGTGCGATAGACCTTACGCAGTGGCCACAAGGTCTCCCGCAACGTCGCAGGTCGAGCTTCGAGGGGACTACTTGTCGACGACGACATCCAGGTGACGCGACGTACGGTCGTACGCATCTGGCCCATCTGCCCCCGACGAAGGAACTTCTCCATGACTGCCATCGCAACGCCCGCCGGCCCGGCACCCCTCGCCGTCGCCACGCCGTCGGCCGCCTACACCCTCACCCTGCGCGTCCAGCTGACGACCGATCCCGGCACGCTCGGCAGGCTCACCTCCACGATCGGTACCGCCGGCGCGAACATCGGCGCCGTCGACGTGGTCTCCCGCGCGACGCACCTGATCGTTCGCGACATCCAGGTGTTCTGCCGTGGCGAGAAGCACGGCGAGGACGTCGTGGCCGCCGCCCGGAAGGTCGCGGGCGTCACGATCCAGTCCGTCACGGACCGCACCTTCGACCTGCACAAGGGCGGCAAGATCGAGGTGACGCCCCGGTTCGACGTCGGCTCCCGCGAGGAGCTGTCCATCGCGTACACGCCCGGCGTCGGTCGCATCTGCACGGCGATCGCGAAAGACCCGGAGCTGGTCTGGGACTACACGATCAAGGCCAACTCCGTGGCCGTGCTCACGGACGGCTCGGCCGTGCTCGGCCTCGGTGACCTCGGCCCGCAGGCAGCGCTGCCGGTCATGGAGGGCAAGGCGATGCTCTTCAAGCAGTTCGCCGGCATCGACGCGTACCCGATCTGCGCCGACGCCCGCGGGGTCGACGAGCTCGTTGCGCTCGGCACGATGATCGCGCCGGGCTTCGGTGGGATCAACCTCGAGGACATCGCGGCGCCCCGCTGCTTCGAGATCGAGCGGCGCCTGCAGGATGCGGTGGACATCCCGGTGTTCCACGACGACCAGCACGGGACGGCCACTGTCGTGCTCGCGGCCCTGATCAACGCCGCCACCGTCGTCGGCCGCCCGCTGGAGGGCCTGCGGGTCGTCCTGCTCGGCGTCGGGGCCGCCGGGGTCGCCATCACCAAGATCCTGCTCGACGCCGGTGTCCAGAACCTGATCGCCGTCGACAAGGAGGGTGCGCTGCACTCGCGGATGGCGAACCTCGACCCCGAGCGTCGGTGGGTCGCGGAGCACACCAACCCGGAGGGATTCACCGGCGACATCGAGCAGGCGCTGCGCGGCGCCGACGTGTTCATCGGCGTCAGCGGACCCAACCTGGTGCACCCCGACTGGGTGCGGATGATGAACAAGAACGCGATCGTCTTCGCGATGGCCAACCCCGTCCCGGAGATCATGCGCGAGGCGATCCCCGACAACGTCCTGGTGATCGGCACCGGCCGCAGCGACTATCCCAACCAGATCAACAACACGCTCATCTTCCCGGGGTTCTTCCGCGGCCTGCTCGACTCGCGGGCCACAAAGGTCCTTCCCGGAATGCGAGTGGCAGCCGCCCGAGCCCTTGCGGAGGTCGTTGCCCAGGACGGCGCGACCGAGGACTACGTCGTGCCCAGCGTATTCGACCCGCGGGTCGTTCCCGCCGTCGCCGCAGCCGTGCGCGCAGTAGCCGCCGAAAACCCAACCGCTTAACCTCAGCCCCACCCGTACGGCTCCGCCGAGAAGTCGATCTTCCATCTCGCCCTGTAGGGGGCGGAAATCGACTTCTCGGCGATGGGCCCTGGTTCGTCATGTCCTGATTCAGGCGAAATTGTTGGAAGCGACAGCGTAGCCGCCGGTCCCTCTCAGATGGGAAATCCAATGAGCACGATCATTCGACCCGAGACCGCTGCAAAGCAGCAGCACAGATCGACGCCGCAAAACACCTCAAAACCACCGAGAGCGCCGGGCCGCCGGGGGTGGCGGCCGCCCGTGATCATGCTCGACGGCGTCCCGCTGATCGTCCCGATCCTGCTCACGGCCATCGTGCTCGTCGCGGGATTCTTCGACGCGATCCCGCCGAACATGATCGGCGGCCTGGCCGTGATCACGAGCCTTGGCATGTTGCTGGGCCCGCTCGGCAACCGGCTGCCGGTCATTTCCAAGATCGGCGGCGGCGCGCTGGTCTGCCTCATGGTGCCGTCGATCCTCGTGTACTTCGGAGCGGTCAACGACAACACCCTGGCGGCGGCGACCGCGCTCATGAAGGAGGCCAACTTCCTCTACTTCGTGATCTGCACGCTCGTGGTCGGCAGCATTCTCGGGATGCACCGCACGACGATGCTGCGCGGCCTGATGAAGGTCTTCCCGCCGCTGATCATCGGCACCATCTCGGCCGTCACGGTCGGCGTCGGCGTCGCCATGGTGTTCGGCTACAGCTTCGAGCGGGCCCTGTTCTACATCGTGGTGCCGATCATCGGTGGGGGAATCGGCGAGGGAATCATCCCGCTGTCCTCGGCCTATTCCGGTGCCCTGGGCGGGACCGCGGAGACCTACATGGCTCAGCTCATCCCGGCCGCCGTGATCGGCAACGTCGTCGCGATCGTGCTCGCCGGGCTGTTGCGCCGGCTCGGCGACCGCAGGCCGGCGCTCGACGGTGGCGGCCTGCTCGTCAAGCCGAAGCCGGGCGACCCGAAGCCGGGCGACGCCCCGGTCGACGGCGAGTCGCGTTCCGACGCCGTCGACGCAGCGGCTTCGATCACGCCCGCCGCGGCGCCGGCCGGACCGAACGTCGCCATCGGCGTCCTGACGATCTGCACGCTCTTCGTGCTCGGCACGCTGGCCGAACCGGTGCTGCACCTGCCGGCGCCCGTCCTGGTGATCGTCTTCTCGGTCATCGCCAAGGTGCTCAACATCTTCCCGGCCAGCGTCGAGGACGGTGCGCGCGCGGTGTACGGCGTCGTCTCCAAGCACTTCGTCTATCCCACGATGATCGGGCTCGGAATGCTCTACATCCCGCTCGCCAATGTGGTCAGCGTGCTTTCCGTCGGCTACGTGGTCACCTGCGCCGCCGTCGTGGTCACGATGGCGCTCTCCGGCTTCTTCGTCGGCAAGAAGCTGGGCATGTTCCCGGTGGACGCCTCGCTCGTCACCGTGTGCCACAGCGGCCTGGGCGGTACCGGCGACGTCGCCATTCTCTCGGCGTCCAATCGCATGGTGATGATGCCGTTCGCGCAGATATCTACTCGAATCGGCGGTGTGACCACCGTCATATCGGCCGCCTCGCTGATTCATTTCTTCGCCTAGCAGAAAGATCGACTGATCTTTCTGCCCGACGACGGGCGAAGAGGGGCCCCCGCGGGTACAGTCGAAGTTGCTGTCCGGTGAGCACCCACGACATCAGGAGCCCTCAGTGACGAGTTATGTCTTCGATTTCAGCCAGGGCGATAAGGACCAGAAGGACCTGCTGGGCGGGAAGGGCGCCAACCTCGCCGAGATGACGAGGCTCGGGCTGCCCGTGCCGCCCGGCTTCACCATCACGACCGAGGCGTGCCGGCACTACCTGGCCCAGGGGTCGGAGCCGCAGGACCTGCGGCTGCAGGTGACGATGGCCCTTCGCCGACTCGAGGACCAGGTGGGTCGCCGCCTGGGGGACTCCTTCGACCCGTTGCTGGTGAGCGTGCGCTCCGGCGCGAAGTTCTCCATGCCGGGCATGATGGAGACCGTCCTGAACGTGGGGCTGAACGACTACTCCGTGCTCGGCCTGATCGAGGCGTCCGGTGACGAGCGCTTCGTGTGGGACTCCTACCGCCGGCTGATCCAGATGTTCGGCAAGACCGTGCTCGGCATCGACGGCGAGGCGTTCGCCGAGTCGCTCGACAAGGCGAAGGCGGCCAAGGGCGTCCAGAGCGACGTCGAGCTGGACGCCGCGGACCTCAAGGAGCTCGTGTCCGCGTTCAAGGTCATCGTCAAGGACCACACCGGACGGGACTTCCCGCAGGACCCGCGCGAGCAGCTCGACCTGGCCACGCGCTCGGTGTTCGACTCCTGGAACACCGACCGCGCCCGGCTCTACCGGCGTCGTGAGCGGATCTCGCACGACCTGGGCACCGCGGTGAACATCTGCACGATGGTCTTCGGCAACCTCGGGGAGACCTCGGGCACGGGCGTGTGCTTCACTCGCGACCCGGCGACCGGCCGGCCCGGTGTGTACGGCGACTACATGACCAACGCGCAGGGCGAGGACGTCGTCTCCGGGATCCGGAACACGCTGTCCCTGGACGACTTCGCCGAGCTGGACCCGGAGTCCCACGGCCAGCTGCGCCAGATCATGCACCGGCTCGAGACGCACTACCGCGACCTGTGCGACATCGAGTTCACCGTCGAGCGCGGCAAGCTCTGGATGCTCCAGACCCGGGTCGGCAAGCGCACCGCCGCCGCGGCGTTCCGCATCGCCACCGCGCTGGTCGACGAGCGGGTCGTCACCCTGGACGAGGCCCTCGAGCGCGTGTCCGGCACCCAGCTGGCCCAGCTGATGTTCCCGCAGTTCGACCCCACCGCCGAGCGCACCGCGTTCACCCGCGGGATGGCGGCCTCACCGGGCGCCGCCGTCGGCCGGGTGGTCTTCGACTCCCCGACGGCCGTGGAGTGGGCGGCCCGGGGCGAGAAGGTGGTCCTGCTCCGCCGTGAGACCAACCCCGAGGACCTCGAGGGCATGCTCGCCTCGGCCGGCATCCTCACCTCGCGCGGGGGCAAGACCTCCCATGCGGCGGTGGTCGCCCGCGGGATGGGCAAGACCGCGGTCTGCGGCGCCGACGACCTGCACGTCGACTCGGTGGCCAAGTTCGCCGCGGTCGACGGGGTGCGGGTCGCCGAGGGCGACGTGCTGTCGATCGACGGGTCGACCGGGGAGGTCTTCCTCGGGGAGCTGCCCGTCGTGCCGTCACCGGTCGTGCTCTACCTCGAGCAGGGCCTCGACGCGGCGCTCGCCGTCGTCGACGAGGGCACCGCGGAGCTCGTCAAGTCCGTCGACCGCATCCTGAACCACGCCGACAACGTGCGGCGGCTGGCCGTTCGGGCCAACGCCGACAACGCCGACGACGCCGCCCGCGCCCGGCACATGGGTGCACAGGGCATCGGGCTGTGCCGGACCGAGCACATGTTCCTCGGGGACCGCCGGGTGCTCATCGAGCGGGTCATCCTCGCGAACAACCCGACCGAGCGCGATGCGGCGCTCGAGGCGCTGCTGCCGATGCAGCGCGCGGACTTCACCGACCTGCTCGAGTCGATGGACGGGCTGCCGGTCACCATCCGGCTGCTCGACCCGCCGCTGCACGAGTTCCTGCCGGACCGCGCCGACCTGATGGTCCGGGTCGCGCGCGCCGAGGAGCGCGGGGAGCCGGCCGAGGAGGACGTGCGGATGCTCGCGGCGGTCAACCGCCTGCACGAGTCCAACCCGATGCTCGGCCTGCGCGGGGTACGCCTCGGGCTGACCGTGCCGGGGCTGTTCGTGCTGCAGGTCCGCGCGATCGCCGAGGCCGTCGCGGCCCGGATCAAGGCCGGCGGCAACCCGCGCGCCGAGATCATGATCCCGCTCGTCGGGTCGGTCATGGAGCTGCACCTGATCCGGGACGAGACCGACGCCACGGTGGCGAAGATTGCCGCCGAGCAGGGCGTCACCCTGACGATCCCGACCGGCACGATGGTCGAGCTGCCGCGCGCCGCGCTGACCGCGCACCGCATCGCCGAGGCCGCCGAGTTCTTCTCCTTCGGCACGAACGACCTCACCCAGACGACGTGGGGATTCTCCCGGGACGACGTCGAGGCGGCGTTCTTCGCGGCGTACCTCGAGAAGGGCGTGTTCACGATCTCCCCGTTCGAGAGCCTCGACGTCGACGGTGTGGGCCGGCTCGTGGAGATCGCGGCCAAGGAGGGTCGGGCCACCCGCCCGGACCTCAAGCTCGGCGTGTGCGGTGAGCACGGGGGAGACCCCGAGTCCATCCACTTCTTCCACCGCGTCGGGCTGGACTACGTCTCCTGCTCGCCGTTCCGGGTCCCGATCGCCCGCCTCGAAGCAGCCCGCGCCACCCTGATCACCGCCGAGCAGGCCGCCACCGCCTGACCCAGCACCACCGACTACCCACAGAAAACCCGTAACGTCCGAGCGTTGACGTCCTATAGGACGTCAA